>NZ_JBNHIC010000014.1:0-101030 GCF_059092905.1 Arthrobacter sp. B0427-1-12
TGCGCAACAGGCCCTTCTACGTGGTCATCGGGGTGAGCGTCAACGGTGAACGGGACATCCTGGGCATCTGGGCCGGAGACGGCGGGGAGGGCGCCAAGTTCTGGCTCGGGGTGCTCACCGAGGTCAAGAACCGGGGCGTGGAAGACGTGTGCATCGCCGTCTGTGACGGGCTGAAGGGACTGCCCGATGCGATCACTGCCGTCTGAGAGCTCGCCACGGTCCAGGCTTGCATCATTCACCTGATCCGCAACACGTTCCGGTTCGCCTCCCGGCACTACTGGGAGGAGATGGGCAAGGACCTCAAACCCGTCTACACCGCCCCGACCGAGGCAGCGGCCAGGGAGCGGTTCGCGGAGTTCGACGCGAAATGGGGCACCCAGTACCCTCGCAGGGGACTGCCCCGGGTTTTGTTGGCTCTCGGGGTTGATGGTTTTCAGGCGGCTTGAAGGTCGGTTTCGAGCGTCTCAAACTCTATCGGTCTGAGACGGCCGAGGGCCCGCTGGCGGAGCCGGCGGTGGTAGGTTTTTTCGATCCAGGTCACGATGGTCAGGCGCAGTTGCTGCCGGGTGGCCCAGCGCTGCCGGTCCAGGACGTTCTTCTGCAGCAGGGCAAAGAAGGACTCCATCGCGGCGTTGTCCCCGCACGCGACGACCCTGCCCATCGAACCGGTCAGCTCGTGGCTTTTGAGCGTGCGCACGAAAGCGGTGGAGCGGAACTGGGATCCGCGGTCGCTGTGCACGCCAGTTTCCTGCGGGGCCCTCAATGCGACGGCGTTGCACAGCGCGGAGACGGCCAGGGATGCCTTCATCCAGGAGTCGATGGAGTAGCCGACGATCCGGTTGGAGTAGACGTCCTTGATCGCGCACAGGTAGAGCTTGCCCTCGTCGGTGCGGTGTTCGGTGTAGGGTCGGACAGCAGCGCCCTGCCGGCCATTTCCGGCCGGTGGGTTTCTGCCGCCCGCCCTCCGCACCGGACGTGCCCATTCCTGGGCATCCGGCTCTCCACATGATCATGCCAATGCTGTTGTGGTCCATGGTGTGGGGATTCGGATTCCACGGTACTGGTAGCGGGTCACAGGGACCTGCCAGGCCCGGAAGAATCCGATTCCCTCGGCGCTGATTTCCCATCCGGGAAGGAAGCGCCGCACCAGGGTGTGCTTATTCAGTTTCGGGTGCCGTTTGCGCAGCCAGCCCGCGATCCTCCAGAAAGCGAAGTGATCGAGGTAGCTGAAGGTGTGTTTGGATACGCCGTGCTGAAAATAGTTGCACCAGCCCCGCAGCACCGGGTTGATCCGGCGCAGCAGGTCTGCCAGTGTCCGATGCAATCCCCTGCGGGTCAGTGTCCGCACCTTGTCCATGATCGATGCCAGTGACTTCCTGGACGGGTAGGTGTAGACGGCTGTTTTCCCGCAGTGACCCCTGATCCGGCGGCGCTGGATACGCCACCCCAGGAAATCGAACCCGTCATCGATATGGGTGACTTTCGTTTTCTCCACCGACAGGCGCAGGCCCATCGGCTTCAGGACCGCCGCGACTTCATCCCAGAGCGCTTCGGCATGGTCTCGTTCTCCGTTGACAAGAACCACAAAATCGTCCGCGTAACGGATAAGTTTCATGGTCGCTCCTCCGGAGCGGCGATGCTTGGCGCGGGTCCATGACGATCCAAGCGCTTCCCACTTTCGGTGGAAATGCCGGAAAAGTTCTCGCCGCCGTGGAAGGCACCTCCTCCTATGGCTCCTCCATCGTGGCGACCCTGGCCGCAGCAGGGATACCGGTGGCCGAAGTGCGGCCTCCTTCCCGCTCGTCCCGCGCCTACGGCGGAAAATCAGATGCCATAGACGCCGAGGCCGCAGCCCGCAGTATCCTTGGCTGCCGCACCTCGCACCTCATCCGGCCGCGGGCAGCCGGTGACCGGACCGCCCTTCGCATCCTGCTGGGCTCCCGGTCCCTGATCGATCACCTGCGCACCGCCGAGCGCAACGCGCTCACCGCCCTGCTGCGCACTGTCAGCCTGGGCATCGATGCCCGCCGGCCGCTGAACGATGCTCAGCTGAAAACCGTTGCCGCTTGGCGTGCACGCTCTGCCTCTTCCGGCACGCCCGATGCCGCGCCCCGGATAGCACGCACCGAAGCCAAAAGACTTGCCGTATCCGTCCTCGAACGCACCCGCCAGCTTGAGGAAAACAGCTCCCTTCTGCACAGGCAGGCCGAGGCCATCGCCCCCGGGCTTCAGGAGATTCCCGGCATCGGTCCGGTTACCGTCGCCATCATCATCTGCGCCTATTCCCATCCCGGCCGGATACGATCCGAAGCAGCCTTCGCCGCCCTGGGCGGGGTGGCACCCCAGCCGGCGTCCTCCGGAAACACCACCCGCCACAGGCTTAACCGCTCCGGAGACCGCCAGCTCAACCGTGCCTTCGACGTCATCGTCCGAACGCGCATGAGCTTTGACCCCGACACCAGGGCCTATGTCGAACGAAGCCTGACCAAAGGCAAAACCAAACGCGAGATCCGCCGGTCCCTTAAGCGATACATCTGCCGCTCAGTCTTCCGCCAGCTCCAGGCAATCATGGGTTGACACAACCCATAGAAGAGTCATTTTGGGGGCAGTTCCCGGGCGAAGAACGCCGCGGCCCGGCGCAGGATCTCGTTCTCCTGCTCCAGCAGCCGGATCCGTTTCTTCGCCTCCCGCAGTTCGGCCGCCTCCTTCTCCGTCACGCCGGGTGTGATGCCGTCCTCGATGTCGGCCTTTTTCAGCCAGTTATGCAGGTTCGCTTCGGAGAAGCCGAAGTCCTTGGCGATCTGCGCCAGCGGCGCCTCATGCTTGCGGGCCACGGCGACGACATCGCGGCGGAACTCGGCGGGATAGGGCTTCAGCACAGGAACATCCTTCCTGCAGGGACAGAATTCTCACAAGTCAGGAGTCAACTGAACCGGGGCAGTCCCAGCTTCGGGTGGCCTCTCATACGCGGTCGGCGCGTCTTCGATGCCTAGCCTCAGCAGCACGTAATCGTCCCCCCCGCGATGTTGTGGCTTTCCCTGGGGTGGACCACTGCGCCGCGGTAATGGACAGGACCGCAAGGTTCTGCTTCACCACGCAATGCCTGCTGCCAGGCACCCCGTGCAGGCCAAGGGGCAGCAGGTCTGGCCGGGTAACCGAGGAGCGGGGGGTAGCTGATCGAGCCGCTGATGGTGGCGGCACCGTGGCGGGCCGGGAATTACATCACGCCGTTGGCGCCGTTCTTGGCCCGAGCGCCGTTGGAGGTGGGGAAGGCGTTGGGGGCTCCGTCAGTCACTGCGCCCTTAGCGCGGAAGCTGGCGCATCTCAAAAGTGTCCTTTCCTGCCGCATCGTGCAGACACGGGGTGCTTATGCACGGGAAACGACAGAGCACGCTAGAAAAGGAATTGGAGTGGTGGGGTGTGACTCGCCAGCTTCTCGTTGATATTGACTTTGGCCGGTCTCGGCCAACGACACTGACAGCCCCCCGAAGCAGGAAACTCGACCGCTTCTTGAGGTCGCCCGCGTCGTTCTTGCCGCCATAATTCATGGAGGAGCGGGCGAAGAACGATCGTCATTCGTGACGGATGTGGCGGTTCGGCTTCCGGCGCATCTGACCGTCAGCGGGCGGCGTGCAGGTGTTTGAGCCAGGCCAGGTCGGTATGCAGATATGCCAGGGTGTATTCGGAACTGGGGGCGTCCAGCTCCAGCGTCACTGCGATCTCGCCGTCTTCCCGCGCGTAGTTCGCCTTCAGGTGCGGTCCCAGGCTCGGGGAACAGTTCGTGGATGGGGCCGCTCGCTTCCGGGGATGCGGAAAGATCCGGGCTGCCGGGAAGGATTTTCTCCGGACGGATGCGGCGGACCGCCGTGCACTGATCCATATCGAAATCGGCCTCGTGCTGCTCGCACCACGGCTGGCACGTCTGCTTCCTGATCATGTCGCTGTCCCCAAGTCCTCGTTGACGCTGGCAAATGCTGATCCCACCCTAAGGCAACGCGCGGCGCCAGGGGAGGAGGCCGGCGTCGTTATTTCCCGGCTCCGCTGACGCGGCGGCCCTTGCCAAGAGGTTTCTCCCTGTACCTAGGATGGTCCCGTCATCACTGGCACATACTCATCAGGGGAGTCATGACCTATCCCACCTGGCCGGAGTTCCGCCGGCTGGAGGCCGAGGGCCTGACTATGTGCGGGCAGATGAGTGCCGGTTCCTGGATCTACATTGGCACCCAGGGCATCCTGCAGCGAACGTACGAGACCTTTGCCGCCGTCGCACTTCCGCCCTGAAAGCCGGCGCTACCGCACCTGCTCCGCCTCAACATCGGCGGCCACCGCGGGCAGCCGCGCGGTCTCGTCCGGCAGGTCGGCGCGCTGCCGGCCGCGGCCCCTGACCCACAGTGTGTAGGCCACCACCAGCAGGCCGATCCACACGGCGCCGACCATCAGGGCTACGCGGGTGTCCGGGAAGAAGCCGAGCACGGCGATGACCAGGACCATGAAGGCGATCGCGGCCCGGGAGGCCAGCGGCCACAGCGGTACCGGGAATTCGGAAAGCGCCTTGCCGTTGCGGGCGATGTCCCGCTTCATGGCCACATGGGAGAGCAGGATCATCATCCACACCCAGACGGTGGCGAAGGTGGCGATCGAGGCGATGACCAGGAAGACGTCCTCGGGGATCAGGGCATTGAGGACCACACCGGCCAGCAGGACGATGCCCATGGTGAGCACGGTCATCCAAGGCACGCCGCTGCGGGTCACCTTGGCGAAGCCGGCGGGGGCGTGGCCCTGCTGGGCCAGCCCGTACATCATCCGGCCGGCGCCGAAGATGTCGCTGTTGATCGCGGACAGCGCGGCGGTGATGACCACGATATTGAGGATGTGCGCGGCGGCCGGGATGCCCAGGCCCTCGAAGATCTGCACGAAGGGGCTGCCCTCGCTGCCTACCTCGTTCCACGGGAAGAGGGTCATCAGCACGCCCAGGGTCAGCACGTAGAAGAGCAGGATGCGCACCGGGACGGTGTTGATCGCCTTCGGGATGGAGGTCTTGGGGTTGGCGGCCTCGCCGGCAGTGATGCCGATGGTTTCGATCCCGCCGAAGGCGAACATCACCACGGCGAAGGAGGCCAGCAGGCCCTCGAACCCGAATGGGAAGAAGCCGCAGTGGGCGGTGAGGTTGCCCAGCCCGGGTGCGGTGCCGCCGTCGAGCGAGAAGCCGAGGACGATGATGGCCGCGCCGCCGGCGATCATGGCGATGATTGCGGACACCTTGATTAGGGAGAACCAGAACTCCAGCTCGCCGAAGACCTTCACATGCAGCATATTCAGCGCCGCGATGAAGAAGATGATGGACAGCAGTTCCTTCTTCTTGCGTGCGGGGTGGCTATGGCGTCCAAGGTCCCGGCGGCGGAGAACACGCTGCGGATCCTCAAGCTGCTCGCCTCCCGGCGCGGGCCGGTGGCGGCGTCCTCCATTGCCTCGGCGCTGGAGCTGCCGCGCTCGAGCGTTTACCACCTGCTGGGGGTGATGGAGGCGAACGGCTTTGTGCTCCACCTGCAGGAGGAGCAGAAGTACGGGCTGGGGCTATCGGTGTTTGAGCTGAGCTCGGCCTACTCGCGGCAGGAGCCGCTGTCCCGGCTGGGCCGGCGGCTGCTGGCCGGGCTGCTGGACCGGATCGGCGAGAGCGCGCACCTGGCGGTGCTGCACGGCCGGGACGTGCTGTACATCGTGGAGGAGCGGGCGAAGAACCGGCCGTCGCTGGTGACCGACGTCGGGGTCCGGCTGCCCGCCCACCTGACGGCCAGCGGCCGGGCGATCCTGGCCGCGCTGCCCAAGTCCCAGACCCGGGCGCTGTATCCGAACGCGGCGGCGTTTGTGTCCCGGCATGAGACGGCGCATCCGATCACCCAGTACACGCACCTGCAGTCGCATCTGGACCAGGTGCGCCAACGCGGCTATGCCACCGAGGAGGGGGACGTTACTCCGGAGTTCGCGTCGGTGGCGGTGGCGGTGCGGGACCATTTGGGCTGGCCGGCGGCGTCGATCGCGGTCACGTTCCTGTCCAGCCGGGTGCCGGAGGGGAGTGGCCGGCGCTGATGGAGAAGGTGCGGCCGGTGGCGGAGGAGCTGTCGCGGCGGATTCTGGGGAAGAGCGGCCGCTAGTTGGTAGACCTTGAGGTAGTTAGGGGTAGCTGTTGCCGGGTAGACTCCCGAGGCTGTGGTTCCAGCGGTACATGAAGGCCGTGTATGACGCTCCGGCTGGCAGGGGCAGTAGTCTCTGTTCTCCAGCCAGCTACCTGTCCCAGGGTACGGCCAGAATTTGAGTTTCCCACTAGACAATGTCCCCACTCTCGGAAGGGAAGGACTTTTGTTTCCCGTCTTGTCCCGGGCGCTATGCCGGATAATTCTTTCCCCGTTTGGATGCATTACAATCAATCCATCTGTTGGGGGAATACTGGGGGAATCATGGCGCCGATTTACTGGCTCAAGGCTTGGTTTAGTGCACTATTGGACCCGGACGTGTGCAGTTGGTGCAAACAACCTGGCGCGCCGATCAGGCCGGCTACGTCCTATTCCTACTGTTCGGCTGACTGCATGGAAGCAGACGCCTGGGACCAAGAGGAAAGCCTCATTTAGGGCCGGTACTAGAGATAATTCTTTCCCCTTCAAAAGATGCCTTACGATCAATCCATCTACTGGGGAAATTCTTTGTTGGGGGAATCATGGCCTTGCGCCGCCGCGCCGTAATCATCGCTGCCACCGTTGCCGTTGCCGGAACCACTGTCGGCGGTGTCGGCTACAAGGCATTCAAGGACGCCGAACGGGACGAGTACAACCGGGCGCAGTGCGTGCGGATCAGCGAAGATGTCGAATCCCGGCACGACCAGGACCCTGTCACCACCGGCAACCCGGTCGCCGTGGTCCTCGGTGACTCGTACTCGCAGGCCATGGGCCTGCCGGATCCGCGCCAGGACAGCTGGGCGACCCAGCTGGGCGAGGCCGAGGGGTGGACCACGTATGTGAACGCGATCGGCCGCACCGGCTACACCAACGGCGGGTACTGCGGTTTGCAGGAGTTCGCCTCCCGCGTGGATACGGTCCTTGCCCTGGACCCGGAGATTGTCGTCATCCAGGGCGGTCTGAATGATGAGGAAGCCACCGCTGCCGAGGTCGAGGCCGCGGCCGATGCGCTGCTGGCCGAGCTGGCCGAAGTGCCCCGGGTGATCGTGCTCGGACCCACCGACGCGCCGTAGCGTGCCGGCCGGGTGGACCACGTTGAGACGGTTCTTGCTACGGCTGCCGCCGATGCGGGCCGGGAGTATGTCAGTTCCTACCCGGCGGTGATTGAGTACCGGGAGGATCTGCTGCACCCGACCTTGGCGGGCCACACCCAGTACGCGGAGTATGTGGCCCGCCTGATCGACAAGCTGAGGGCGGCTGGGTCGAGCCGGTACATGAGCCCGTTGGGGATACGAGCCGTGATGGATGAAGGTAATGGCCAGGTCATTCGGGGCCGCCTGCGCCGCCACTTCGGTGGCAATGGTGGCAGTTAGTGCCGTAACTGCGGTCACGGTCAGGCTGCCCGTCTGACAGCGCATGGTGAGGTAGAAGCGGAAGGACCTAACGCCGTCGTACGCCTGTCGGTGACGGACGTAGGGGTTCGGCTGCCGGGCCATCTGACGGCCAGCGGGCGGGCGATCCTGGCCACGCTGCCGAAGTCCCAGACCCGGGCTTTGTTCCCGAATGCGGCGGCGTTCATATCGCGGCGGATTCTGGGGAAGAGCGGTAAGGCCTGACTGCAGGCCTTACCCGCTCGCGTTCAGATGCCGGCTGGTCTCCCGCGCGTTTCGAGATCCTTGATGAATTCCCCGATGCTGGCATGCATGGCTTTGAGTCCGGCCAGGTCGGTGTGCAGATAGGCCAGGGTGTACATCGAGGCGGGGTCGTCCAGCTCGAGCGTTATAGCGACATCCTTGCCCTCCCGCGGGAAGTTCGCCTTCAGGTGCGCCGATCCTGCCTCAGGGAAGAGCTCGTTGATACTGTCCGGTTCGTTCGCGTCCGCGGACATATCCCCGGCTGGACTGCCGCCGGGAAGGTCCTTCTCCGGATAGATGCGGCGCACGGCTGTGCATTCATCCATGTCGAAGTCCGACTCGTGCTGTTCACACCACGGCTGGCATGTTGCTTTCCTGGTCATGTTGTTGCCCCCAAATCTTCATTGACTCTGGAACTCGTGGTCTCACCCTAAAACACGGATATCTCCCAGGAGAGGCGACATGCCCACCTGCGCGAGTTGCCGCCGTCGTTCTTTCCGTCTTGCTGTCCGTCAGCGGTCTGTGCAGTCCCCGCCGATCGGTGAAGCGAACTTCTATGCAGCGGCGCATTTTCTTCTCCCAAAATGAGATGGCCTGTCCTCACCGGAACCGGTGAGGACAGGCCGTGTTGCATGGGCTGCTAGCCGTTGGCTCGCTGGGTGTTCAGGCGGTACATGAAGGCCGCCATGGCATCCCGGTTGACGGGCTGGTAGGGGCGGTAGGTGTTGTCCTCCGGCCAGCCGGTGGAGATTTCCCGGTCCTTCATCCAGGTGATCTCCTTGTAGAACTGGTTGTCGTTCAGCAGGTCGGCGAAGGGCGACGCCGCCGGAACGGTGAAGTCCGGTTTGCCGGCGTGCCGGTACATGAAGGCCGCCATCGCGTCGCGGTTGATGGGCTGGTAGGGGCGAAAGGTCCTGGTGCCGTCCGCTTCGGTCCAGCCGGTGGAGATGCCCCGGGCGGCGAGCCAGGTGATCTCCTTGTAGTACATGTTGTCGGTGGCGACATCGGTGAACGGCGAGGCGGTCGGGGCAGTGAAGTCCGGCTTGCCGGCGAGCCGGTAGAGGAACGCGGCCATGGCGTCGCGGTTGACCGGGGAGACGGGGCGGAAGGACTTGGTGCTGTCCGCTTCGGTCCAGCCGGTGGAGATGCCCTGCTCGGCCAGCCACTTGATCTGGGTGAAGAACTGGTTGGCCTCCGCGACGTCGGTGAAGGAGGGGGCGGGAGTCTCGGGATTGAGATCGAAATTGATGTCCGTAAGGTGTTGGCCGCCCTCCGTGATGGTGAGAGGCGTCGCCGTGTCAAAGGACTGACCGCCGTACCAGACTTCGTTCCCCTCGGTGCCGATCGAGACACGGAGCTTGTAGGAACCCGGCAGCACGTTGGGCAGGGTGTAGGTGCCGTCGCCGTTGATCCAATTTCCTCCGGCGCTATACCCGAGGTCGTCCGCGGTCGAGGTATCGGCTCTAAACGCAGCGACATAGACATCGTTGGCGCCGGCGGGTACGGCTACTCTGCCGCTGATGCTCGAGGGCAGGACCATCGTGATGTCAATGCCCGTGATGTCCGTGCTGTAGCCGACGTTGATGGCGGTAGCCGTGGGGCGAATCAAACTGTCTTCATACCAGACGGAAAGGGCCTTGCCGGAAGTGTCTCGGAACAATAACCGGTAATCCCGCGGCTCCAGATTGGTGAACTGGTAAGTTCCATCTGCGGCAACCGCGGTTTCGGTGTCAGGGGCCAGTATGTTGATCCCGCTGTGCAGTTCGACTGTCACGTCGGCGAGGTCGACGCCCTCAGGCACAGTGACTTTGCCGCTAATCGTTCCCCGTGGCTCCAGCGTGGCATCAATGCCGGAAAGGTCCTCACCCGTGGCGAGCGTTATGGGATCTGCCGTCTCAAAAGAATACTTGCTCGTGAGCCATTGCTCCTGCATGCCCGTACCAGTGAACCGGATTTTGTAAGAGCCTGCTGGCAGCCTCGAGATCTTGTAGGCTCCGTCATCAGCAACATGCGCCTGGCCGACGGAGTTCCAGTTGTTCGGTGCGGCAGCGTCGAAGATATGAATACTCCGGGACGTTGAAGAAGTTACGCCCTCCGGCAGCGAAACGGTGCCGCTGACTGAAGCGCCCTTGACCACTGTGAAGTCGATGCCGGACGCCGTTTCACCGGCCGTAATCGTCACTGGCGTTGCTGTTTCCAAGGATGATCCGCCATACCACTGGTCAACAGTGCCACTGTGGAGGCCGATGACCTGCAACTTGTATGTACCCGGGGCAAGATCCGGGAACGCATATGTACCGTCCGCCGCGACGTCCGCCGAGAAATTAGTCATTGGCGAGTCAAATTGGTAGGCCTGAACCCACGTCTGATCGGCTTCAATGACTGTCGATACTGTGACGGTGCCGGTGATGGATCCTCCTGCAGGTGCGGCGACGGCCGCGGGTGCAGAGCCAATGATCATGAATGCGGCCAGGAATCCTGCGACGAGTGCGGCGATGCGCCTGAACCGATGCCTGTATAAGGCCAATGTATTTCCCCCTGTATTTTCCGGATCTCTCCGGTTATTGAACGTCTGTGCAGTACAGACCGATCTGAGAATAAGTTCCTCAAGTCGCAATACAAAATGTGACACGAAAGGTCCCGCTGGCTTCTCGTCGCCGTCAGTGGTTCTCCTAATCCCGCCCCCCTCAACCCAGCCCGCCGTCGTCGTACTTCACCCTTGGCGGCTGTCTGGCATCGTGGAGAGCACGTCACCGAAAGCCGGGCTGGTGGACAGGATCGGCGAGAGCGCGCACCTGGCGGTGCTGCACGGGCGGGACGTGCTGTACATCGTGGAGGAGCGGGCCAAGAACCGGCCATCGCTGGTGACCGACGTCGGGGTCCGGTTGCCGGCTCATTTGACGGCCAGCGGCCGGGCGATCCTGGCCGCTGGCGCCGAAGTCGCAGAAGCGGGCGCTGTATCCGAACGCGGCGGCGTTTGTGTCCCGGCACGAGGCGGCGCATCCGATCACCAAGTACACGCAACTGCAGTCGCACCTGGACCAGGTCCGGCAGTGCGCCTACGCCACCGAGGACGGGGAGGCACCCCGGAGGTCGCGTCGGTGGCGGTGGCGGTGCGGGACCATCTGGGAAAGCGCATCAGGTTAGCATGTCGGGTCCCGTAAGAAGAGGCCTAAACCCCTGACGGTTCACTGGTTGCTTAGGTTGACAGCGGCTTCCTCTCCATTGCCTCCGCCTTGGACCTGCCGCGCTTGAGCGTCTACCACCTGCTGGGGGTGATGGAGGAGAAAAGCTTTGGGCTCGATGCCTCAAATGTCTATCGAAAGGAAGTCAACGATCGGGCTAACGGCTACTCAAGACGGAGGCTACTCAAGAAGGACATGAAGTCGGCGGAAACTCTATATCGCGAATTTCAAATGTTGATACAGGAATCAATGAATTTAGTCGCTCAAACATTCTCGCGGTTTCAGCATCGTTTCTGATCCCGCCCTCCACTTCGTTCAGATAATTCGCAAAAAAATCTCTCAATGGTCTGGAATCAATTTTCAGGTCATCACATTCCTTAACGTAGGGCGGATCGGCATGAAGGCAAAGGAGCAACATTTCGGACACACGAGGGTAGTGCGGACGCAAGGCCGGTTGGAAGTACGGTATGTCCAATACCCGAGCACCTAGACTGCCATAGAAGCGAAGGCGACGAATTGGGTCGCCATACTCGGGGCTTGTCACGTGATATGCAGGATTTTCGACTTCGGCCAAGATGAGACAAGGCTGATAACTCCTCCTCCACTGCGACATTGCATGGTCGTAAAGGCCCTTGCCTATCCCCTTTCCCCGGAATAAGCGGTCCGTCACGAGGTATGACAGCAATAGGACCCTACTCGATTCTGACCACTCTGCAATAGCCACTGCTAGCGGTAATCCCAGTTCGGAATAGCAATAAAACGCTTCAACTCGGCCCGAGTCTAATCCTTG
The DNA here is from genome assembly GCF_059092905.1 of Arthrobacter sp. B0427-1-12. Lineage (NCBI taxonomy): Bacteria > Bacillati > Actinomycetota > Actinomycetes > Micrococcales > Micrococcaceae > Arthrobacter > Arthrobacter sp. B0427-1-12. The sequence continues at coordinate 11,780 of NZ_JBNHIC010000014.1, forward strand.
CTCTAAGGATTGCAAGTCTGCGAGTTCCTCTTCAGGAAAACTTGGACGTAGTAGCCGCACGTAGGCACTTCTCAACGCAAGGTGGTTCCGGTTGGTGACAATCTTCATTGGGGAATCACTCTGGAATGGTTGGCGCCTATGTCCGCAATAGGGGGATCTGACTGAGAGCGGCACGGTTGGTCGTTCTTCTTTTTACCGATAGGGGAAGGTTCCTGGCGAAGTCCATGCAATAGATAAGTCGTGAACCCGATAACGACGGCCACCAGTAAAACAAGGGCCACTAGAACAAGAGATTGTTCGTCCTCAAAATCGTAGCCATCTCGCACGATGGAAAAAAGACCAGAAAACCCTATCCCAGTAACAATGGCTAAGAAAATATCGATGCGAGTTCGGTTGGCGCGCTCAACTTTATTTTCCCGCTGCTCCTGCTCCTCGTGAATCCGGCTCAATCGTTGATCCGACAGGGAATGAAGTACGTCAGCCAGCACGTCGTCTACAATATTGATATAATCTCGCTGAAGCTTTTTAAAGTCTGCCGCGTTAAGCAATTCATCCAACGTTCTTCGCGCCACCGAGGAAGTGACCAATGAGGGCGAGGCGATAAACATGAGATCAAGTCTGCCATCTATTACAAATGTACGTAACTTGAAGGCTAGGTGCTCGATCCCTGACTGGTATTGCCCCAGACTCGCTGTTATTTCCTTTGCTCTCTCGTAATTCGTAGACCCAACATATTGTCCTTCACCAACGGCGTGCGAGATTTTCCGTAGGATATCTAGCTGCTCGTCAATCCGCATGCGAGCTTCACGGAGCGATCGTAAGTCGTCAGCCAATCTTCTGTTCCATGCGGAAAATAAACCGGGCAAGCTGACCGCGAATTCTGCTAGTTCAATCACTCCTTGTACTTGAAAATTGGGAGATCCGAAGGCGCAGACCAAAGTATTGTTCCCATTATCCAAGATAAGGCACTCGTCTAATTCGGGAGCATGAATAACTGTTCCGGACCCGGGCGATTGGGTGGCCCATTCCGTTATTGATCCGGCGCCGTAACGAACAGGGTTGGCGAGTAGTTGAAATCCAAACTTTGTGCGCAGTTCGCCGACTCTGTTCGTGAGGATGTTTGTGTTAGTACCGGGCCTCTGCCCACCAGCTTCCTGTATCCATACGATGGTTTTATAGGTGCCTGGCCGGAAGATGGCTTCGCATTTGCGATCCGCTGAAGAAAGCTGTTTCGGAAGCGCCTGAATTATACGGCGTGCGAAGTCAATGAGGTTCTTCCACGTTGCACCGGGGGAACCACGATTCTCTGTTTTTAGCGGAGCGCCCAATCTAGCACAATCTGAATATTGGGCCGACACCCTAGTGAGCGACCTGTAGAGGTCTTGGGCGTTTGCATCCCTAATTTCGCCTTCAATAAGTAGGATATGATTCCCCAACTCAGAGAAACGTAATTCAGGTATCAAACGTACATCGTTCTCATATTCGAAATCTGGCAAGATTAGGGCTGGCAGTCGGACTGCTGCCCCTCTGTATTCGCGGGTAAAGGGATCTTCGCCATTCCAAACATCGGCCAGCTTAAGTTCATTTTCAATCCTTAGGGATGCTACGCCATCGAGATGCCATTGAACCCGGTCGAGTGCGTCTTGACGAATTTTTTGAATTAGGTATTTGGGGCTTATGCCCAGCAGGCCAAAGGGATAAATGTAGAATATTTTTCCGCGTCTTACGTACAAGTGCGGTACGTGCGCCGCAGCACGCAGTCCTTCAAGACTGAGCCTGTGAGCACGGAGCTCTGTTCTGTCAATCGTGTCGGAACTGCTTTCTTCGGCAAGTTTTAGCTCTTCAATTGCAGAGTTCAGATCCACGTTTTCACTGGTAAAGTATTTTCGTGCTGCCTTCGCGGCTTTGGATAGGCTTTCGTAGTACTGCGTCTCTCGTTCTGCTACCTCTCTTGCGAATGCGGATAGCGGATTCGTCGAATACATCTCCACCTGGTGATTCAATCTCTGCGCTTCTTGCCAGGCGGACTCTGCTTGCTCTCCATGGAGTTTCAGCGATCCTGACGCAGCTGCAATCTCGACAGTAACCTCTCGTTTTAGCAGCCTAAGGAGGCCAAGTGATAACACACATTCCTGTGTGTTTCTTTTGCTAAAGAGAATAACAGCATCGATAATGCTGAGTATCGGCTCTGTTTTCCAAGTACATTCCCAGGCGTCGTTGCACAGTGCCCAAATGTAGAGGTTAAGCAGAGTGGTTGTGTCGTGTGTTTTACTTGCAACTGAGTATGCACGCCTCACTGTTCGTTCAATTCTTTTCTTTCGCTCCTTCAAAGATTCCCGGTCTTCTCCATCCCCGAGTAAGACATGTTCATTTTCTGTCCATGAGTTCCAGGTAGCGAGTGACGGAAGAGAGTCGAATTCAACCTGCTTGAATTCGCCAGAAATGGTCAGTACGTCCCTCAGCCAGTCCCTAATTGGTTCAATATCTCTGTGGATTCTCAGAGCCTGTATGGCGAGATCTGCGATTGGGTCCATTCGAGCCTCCGAGTTTTTCAGCAGTCAGGATTCCATAGATTTGGACGCAGGTCGCCGGTTATTCTTGTGGACTCCAGAACCCAGCGGCACGACATGGTCGGTGTGACGGTGGCCAATGCCGATTCCCTTCGGTGCTTTGATTGGCTGAAAATCATCGCTTGTCGCTCTGAAAGTAGTAGTTAGGCCAGTTAGCGTTGGCATGCATCCTAAGGGGAAGCCGTTACTGTGCCGTTACTGCAGGCTTTGCGGACTGCATGAACACACCTGTGCTGTGTCGTGGATTCGCTGACGAGAAAGTTCCCGTCTTTACCTGGACTGGGCAAACCCGAGGGCCCCGCACGTGCTGATCGCCAACTCCAACCTGGTGGGGGCTGGGCCACCTGGCCGGAATTCCGCCGGCTGGAGGCCGAGGGCCTGACCATGTACGGGCCCCGGAGGGATCTGCAGCGCGTTGACCTTCATCGTCACGCCCCCAATGAACTGACTTGAGTTGCGCTGATGTGGCCACCGTCAGCCTAGCGCGCGACGCGACAAAATAGGCGACCAACGCCTGTTGAACTCGCACAATCGACCCGGTCCGCCGTCGTCGTACACCACCCACTGGAGACTCCTGTAAGCACCTCCGCCAAACTCATGGGAGGGCTCTTCGAAAGGGAAGCGCGCCAGGGGAGCGTTCTGGTGCCACAGGCGGAGCTGAACGAAGCGAGCGGTGCCCGGGCAGCGAACCCAGACGCCGCCGTACTTCTTGAGTATTTGCACCTGATTGCAGCGTCGAATTTCAGCTGTTCGTGGTCCGTCTTACTCGACAACGACGTTCAGACTGTGGGTAATGGGCGACTGCCATGGGTCGCCCGTTACAATGTCGATCCCCGCCTGCCCTGGCATGACCGCCCGGAACAGAACGGTACTGGGTGCCCCCAGCGGGCTGAGCACCTGCCCATCGGTGCCCAGCACGCTGGTATTCAGTATCCCGATGAGTTCGACAGCTGTTCCTGTCCGGAGATGACCGCCCGTCGCGGCGAACCGGAGCACGTCCCCGACCTCGACCACAAGTTCCGCGGGTAGATCCTGCTGACTCGGCTCGAGGTCAATCAGCCGGCTCACCTCGTAGGCTCCTGGCGATCCGGGGCCTCGCATTCCTTCATGGGTTCACCCTTATCAGACGGAGACGTCCTCCGACTCATCCCATTCAATACAGTGCAGCGCGGCGTTCGTCTCGACGTTGTCGGTTATCGAGTGAAGGACCTTGGGATAGATAGTTCCGGCAAAGGCGAAATCGGTGGCATTGATGTCGAGACCGCCGCGGATCGGTTGGCCGTCATAGGTAATCTCCCCGGGTAGCTGGTAACACATAATGGAGTCCTGATCCGGATCCGTACCGATAATCGAATTGCCCCCCAACGGGGTCAGCACCTGCTGGTCGACCATGGTCTTGTCCCAGCCTTGCGCCCTGAGGAAGTACCTGTAGGCCTTCGCCGGATCAATGCGGGCGACCAGGGCTTTGCGCATATGTTCGTGCGGGAATCCGAGCGTGTGTCCAGCTTCGTGTCGAACGACCCGGCGGTACTCGTCTTCCGGGGTGTTCATAGTGAAACCTTCCAGATTCATGGTCTGTCGGTTCTGCGGTACGAGCTTGATGTCGGTTCCGAGATAGGAGTAGTAGCCTCCCGGTCCCCGGGAGATTCGCACATCGCCGATCCCATTGGTCTCGGCGAACGAGATGCCCGCGGTTTTTGTCCACGCATTCAAATGGCTGACGATTTGATTACGTAGGTCTGAAGGTGTGCTCTCCATGAAGCTCACCGACAGCCGCTTGGGCTGAGGCCCCCAGTACTTGGCCGTGTTGATGGTGGCCCTCATGGGCAGGTCTGTGGGCATGTTATCGACGGGGGGGGGGCAGTTCTAGTAGCGGTGCGTTGACCGGATAGATCCGCATTGCTACGTGGGCCGCTTTCTCCCACAACCGAGGCGGCAGTGTCATGATCCGGCAGCCGTCAGTCACACCGGCCTTGCCATCACCTGAGGTAGCAGCATTTTCCGTGAATCTCCTGGCTATGCGGCCAATCTGGAGCAGTGCATCCTGGATTTCGCTCTGGTTGGTTGTCATCAGGTTTCCTCCGCTTTCGTGCGTAATTTCTGGTTGGGCATGAAGGCTCACGAACCCTTGCTTCCGGCATTCAGAAATTCATCGGCAAGGTGGATCATTGCTGCCGCGTCCGTTCATGCTAGTGAACGCGGAACCCGGTGCGAGGAGGATGGTTCCGTCACTGTCCTCGACGGGAATCCGGCCCGAGGGCGAGCTGCGAAAAAGATTATCGAGCTGAGGGCCGGGCGTGCGCAGCAGTTCGTTGACAGCTGTGGCTGTATGTGTCATGAAGCCGGCTCTTCCCGCTGTGTTCACTCCACTGGGCCAGGAGAAAGGCAATCGGGGCCTTTGTCCTTCAAAGACAGTGAACCCGGCCGGCCGTTACGGCGGCGTTATCTGAGCTAGGACGGCGGGCTCCCGGTGTCCCCGCGACTATAGCCGGCGGCTCGAACCAGTCGGGAGCGTAACGGATGGGTAACGCCCACACTCCTAACATGAGGGCGCACGGCACGCGACATGCTTCTGGTTTCACCACTCATGTCTTCACTGAATACGAGGAGTCACACAATGGCGACGCGCCTTGATCAAATCGACTGGGACAATTTAATTCAACGTTCTTTCCACCCGTCGCCCTCGTCCTGGGCAGATCAGGTTTTATACTTCCTACTCATCGACCGTTTTTCAGACGGGCAGGAGGATGGCTATCTGGATATTGCCGGTGCACCCGTGGCAGGTAGCACGCCGCGATTCGAGGCCCGTGACAACGCCAATGCATTGTCCAGTGAACAGGATGCTGCTGCCTGGCGCGCGGCCGGAGGGACGTGGGTGGGTGGCACCCTCGAGGGCGCCCGGTCCAAACTGGGCTACCTTCAGCGAATGGGCGTTACCGTGCTGTGGATCAGCCCGGTACTGCGCCAGCGTCCAGGTACGGACGACTACCACGGCTATGGGACACAGGACTTTCTGGAGATCGATCCCCATTACGGTACGCGCGAGGACTTGCGTGAACTGGTCCGGGAAGCCCACGCGGCGAATCTGTACGTAATCCTCGACATCGTTCTGAACCATACCGGAGATGTGTTCGGCTACGTCCAAGACCGGTACACGACGTTCGACCCGGATTCCGGCAGGACCTACATTGATCCCCGCTGGGATGGATCACCCTATGCCGTCGCCGGCTGGCGCGATGGCGCGGGGGCGGCGTCGCTGCCTTTCCCTTATCCAATCGATCCTGCCCAGCCCGGCAGCGGCGTCTGGCCGGCCGAGTTGCAGCGTGACGGAACTTTCACCGCCCGGGGCCGGATCAACAACTGGGATTACAATCCGGAATTCCTTGAGGGAGACTTCTTCGGTTACAAGGATGTCTGGCATGGCTCCGGACCGGTTGATGAGTACCGGCCCTCCGAAGCACTACGGAATCTGACCACCGCCTACAAATACTGGCTTGCCTACGCCGATCTTGACGGTTTCCGCGTGGATACCGTCAAGCACATGGAAGCCGGTGCGACGAGATACTTTGCGTCCGCAATCCACGAGTTCGCACAATCTATTGGCAAGGACCGTTTCTTTCTGGTTGGCGAGATCACCGGCTCACGAGGTTTCGCCGTCAAACTGATGGAGGAGACCGGGCTGGACGCTGCGCTGGGCCTGGCCGACGTGCAGGCGAAACTTGAGGGCTTCGTTAAAGGGCGGTCCTGGCCGGAGGAATATTTCTCGCTGTTCCGCAATTCCGTGCTGGTAGGCCAAGGGAGTCATACATGGTTCCGCGACCACGTTGTCACCTCCTACGACGACCACGATCAGGTTCGCAATGGTCACAATAAGGCGCGCTTCGCGGCGGACGACGACGGCAGGCTGCTTGCGCCCGCCGTGCTCGCTGCGAATGTCACAACCTTGGGGATCCCCTGTGTCTACTACGGCAGCGAGCAGGGCTTTGACGGTGCGGGTGGCCATGATCGCTACATCCGGGAGGCCATGTTCGGTGGCAACTTTGGACCATTCCGAAGTGTCGGCCGGCATACCTTCGATGAGACCTCCTGGCCCTACAGGGTGCTTGCGGACGTATTGGCCATCCGCAATGGCGAGCTCGCCCTGAGCCGAGGCCGGCAGTACCTGCGCGAAATCTCCGGAGACGGTGAACACTTTGGCTTCCCGCGCGGCTTCGGCTCGAGGACCGAATCGGTTATTGCCTGGAGCCGGATCCTGTCCGACCGGGAAGTGGTCTGCGCCATCAACACTGACACCCGTCGGGCGACCACGGCGTGGGTGACTGTCGATTCAGGTTTGCACTCGTCAGGGGACAACTACATCTACCGGTACTCCACCGATCCGGCGGAAATCGGTTCCGTGGCGAATGTCGAAGAGCGCAACGGCCGGGCCATCCGACTGACGGTGCCACCGGCCGGCTTTGTTCTTCTTGCGCCCGCATGAACGAGTGGGTTGAACCCACGGAAATATAGCTATGAAGTTGCCGGGAGCGCCGGCAAGGAACGCCCGGCTCCCGTCCCAGGAGCGGGACGTTGCATTGGTAGTTTCTACCGGGGACCGTTATCGAGGTGTTACCGAATAGGGGGTGACGAACTTGTTGAAGAGATCAACGAAAGCCTCCTGACCTTTGTCATGGCCATGCGGTTCAACCGGGACCCCGCGGCTCTCACTGCTGCCTACACGGACTGGTCGGTCGAAACGGAGCAGATCAATACCAAGACCCGCGTGTACTTCGAGGGCACAAACGACTCGCACATTCCGTGGGCAGGCGACGATGATTCGGAACTCCACCAAGACTGGGACGACTACTCACACAGAATTGATGAGCTGTACCGTCCGATGACCGAGCACAGAAATGAGTTGGTTGATCTGGTCGAGTTGCGCTTCCGGACCGAGAGCCTGGAGGTTCTCGCCGCCCCGGCACCGGCCGGCGGCCCGGGAGAGGAGCACCGGCAAGCCTGGCAGGACCTCGTTAACCAAATTGTCGACCTCAAGGGAGACATTCTGCAGGACGTGATCGACGCAGACCCCAACCTGTGACAGTGTCTGGCGCGGGTTTATTTCCTGCTGGTTGCATCCGTAAGGTGACGGAGGCCGTGATGGGAGCTGCCGCCGTCGTTCTTTCTTAGCTTCGGCTCCGCTGGCGCTCCGCTCAGCCAAATGGGCCGAGCCCTTCCACTGAGTTTCTCGCGTGCCCAGGATGATCTGGTCGTCACTGGCATCACCAGTAACAGGGGGAACCGTGACTTATCCGCAGCAACCGGCTCCAGGCACGCCGACAAACCATGCTGAACCGCCGCTGTGGGCGCCGTACTCCGGGGCTACGTTCGCCGCGGCGGTGCGGCGCTTCTTCAAGAAGTACGCCATGTTTGATGGCCAAGCCAGCAGGAGCGAATACTGGTGGTGGTTCCTGGTCGCCATCGTAGTCAGCATCGTCCTGCAGCTCATCATCTACTCCGGCGGCACCACCACGGAAACCAGTTTCTTCGTTACGGCAACAGGGCCCGGGGCCGTGATTGGAAGCATCCTGGCCATAATCTGGGGACTGGCCACCATTGTGCCGTTCCTGGCATTGGCCGCGCGGCGGCTGCACGACGTCAACATGAGCGGTTGGCTGATCCTGATCGTGCTGGTGCCATTCCTGGGGGCACTGGCTCTGCTGATCTTCATGCTGCTGCCGTCGAACCCGGCGGGACAGCGGTATGACTGACTCCAGGGTGCGTACGTCTGATCGATCTGAGAGCTGACGACAAGAGCCCCGGCGTGAGATCACGCCGGGGCTCTTGTTCGCAGACGCTGCCAGTTGTTGGTCGGCTGGGTGCTCAGGCGGTACATAAAGGCCGCCATGGCGTCCCGGTTGACAGGCTGGTACGGACGGTAGGTGTCTGTGCGGTGAGGTAACGCACTGGTAACACACGTACTTGTACATTGCTGCTGACGATGGAACCAATGAGAGCCCACCAGCTACCGAATTTATTTCAACGAAATAGGTGTCCGTGCCCAGAAGGCACCACAAGCACGAGGTCAACGAAATGACAATCGACACCGGCTCCGCGAAATCGCGAGGTGAAGGCGAAGGCACAGTCAAGGAAAGAAAAGGCTGGCGTAAGTGGTGGCCGCCTTCACCGGAGACTAAAGAGCATCTGATTCACCCATTCATCCTGCTGGTATTCGCGGCAGTTTTTACCGGCGTCTTGGTTCCCCATGTGTCCCATACATGGCAGGTCCATGCTGAGGAGCTGGAGATAAAGGACGAACTTGTCAAGGAAATCAATGACGCACTCGTCACCTTCGTGATGGACATGCGCTTCAGCGAGAAACCACAAGCCTCCTACAAGCAATGGGCAGTTGAAAAGGAACAGATCACGACCAAGATTGACATCTATTATGATCAAACGAGTGGCGGCGCCCATCTGCACGAACTATGGGAAAACTATGCGAAGAGGATTGATCAGCTCTACCAATTCACTCGCGAAAACAGAGCCGGATTGAAGGCCGACCTTGAGCGGCACTTCAATACTGACACCTTGGAAGTGCTGGTGTATCCAGACACCCCACCGCTTCCGGAAGATAGCTACCACAGCCAATGGGAATTGATGGTTGGCGACATCATCAATCAGAAAGCCCAGGTCCTCCAAGAAATCATCCGCGCGGACACCAACCTCAAACACAGCATCTTCGTTCCGTAGTTTCCTGCATTACCTCAGTAGTCCCACGGATCTAGGGGCACAGATGCTTCGATAGCTCGCACAGGTTCCGTTTGCAAGACCTCCAGCCCCAAGACCTCCAGCCCTTGGCCTAACCAACCCCAGGGATCTAGGCTTCGCTTTCGTGGAATCATCACGTTCCCGAATAAACAGATCTCACCACTCAATGTCGGAGGGACTGTTGAGGGGTCGTCGGACGCGAAGAGATTCTGGGGCTGTGAACGTGTCAGCGTTCCGTAGTTCATCGGGGAACCGCAAGTGCGTGCGTTCCTCGATTTCGGACAGGGAAACCTGGAAAACGCGGAACTCGTCGAGCTCAAGTGCCTCCACTTGGTTGAGGTTTTGGGTCAGCAGGAATGCCCGGCTCTTCAGATGTCCCTGTTCGACGTAGGCGAGAATCTTCCAGTACTCGCGCGGGATCTGCGCGTCCCGGTACCGGCGGTCGTCGTCGTGGAAGACCGGTCCACCGAAGACGCTGACCTTCAGGTTGGCGACATCGACGTCGGCGAACAGTGCGTCCTCGATCCGGCCCCAGACGCCGTTCTGGCTGTTTTGGTTGAAGTCCTCCATCTGCGGCGCGATGTTCGTGAAGCAGAACGAATCCTTGTTGGCATGCTGCGCTTCAGGCATGGGGCCCCAGAGCACGTCGGCGCGGCGGGCGAGATGTCCGCGGTCGAGGTTGTTGTCGCGGTAAAGCTCGTTGCCGTGCTGGTACCGGTCCGGGATGCGGTCGTCGTAGACAAAGTCCAGCCCTTTCCGACTGATCTTCTTCAGCGTGCCGCCGTCGATATTCCAAGCGACCCACCGCGCGAGCCGCCTCGATTTGCTGAGCGTCAGTGAGAAGTGCGTGTACGGGACGACTTCGGACCCGTCGAGGGAGATAGCGTCTTCCCGCAAGGCCGGGTCGACGGTCGGTGGATCGATCCGGCGGTCGAGAAAGCCGTTGTCATATCCGCTGTTTGCAGTCTCGGCTGCCGCCGCGGGTGCTGGAGCCTGCAGGGAGATTCCGAGTTTTTCGAACACCGGCTCAGGCAGGCAGGCAAGGGCATGATCGTCAGGGTTGCTTCCGGTCTCGCCGGCGAAATGGAGCCCTGCGATCACCGGACTGGCTTCTCCGTCAGTGTCCTTGAACATCCAGACTGCGCCCGAGTCACCGCCTTTGCTGATCTCAGCATCGGCGGCCGGGGTGACCGGGTCGGGACCGATTTCAAAGCAGCCGATGGTGTGCTCACCTGCGGAATCGTAGGACAGCTTGACCATGGTTTCGATGCGTCGGACGATACCGTGCGTCACTCCGGTTGTGCGGCCGCACTTGACGACCTTGTCACCCAGCTCTGGCACTCCCAGCAGTTCGGGTGCGACCCCCAGCCCGTCGATGCCCGGTTCGAAGCGGCGCTCCTCGATGGAGGCGACTGCGCAGTCACCGGCAATGCCTAGGTAGGACCTTATCAGTCGGCCAAGGCGGTTGCGGTTAATCCGGTTGTCATCCAGCGGACCCGGCTGGACGACGTCGTCCCCGAGGGCTCCGTGGGGGCTGTGCAGCACGTGCCAGTTGCTGAGAATCAGCGGCGTCCCATCGTTCTTGTCGTATACGATGCAGCCGATCGTGCCCGCGCTGACCTTGGTGTGTGCCACGCTGACGCCGGGCACGATGGGGTCGACGCGGCCCTTACCCCGGGGCGTTTCCGGTTCGGCCACGACATGGAACGAGGGCTCGTAGCTGCGCTCGATAATATCTGTGGGCACAGTGACGCCGTCGACTTCAATCGATTGCGGTATCGCTGTGGTGTCGAGGGATTCCAGCTCTTCCGGTCCGACTTTCTCATCGACGGTGAACTGGAGCGAAATGGTCTCCGTTGGTCTCCCGTCGGTGACTTTGTAGCCGACGCCGATGGAGGAAATGTTCGGATCCTTCAAGTAGTCATTGCCTTGCGTTCTGATGAACCGGCGCAGGGCCGCCAGCAGTTCCTCGTTCGAAGGCGATGGCTGTGCAGCGGAATTCTTTTCGGCGGACATGGCATGCTCCTTCAGACAGGCAGGCCGGAGAAGGCGCTCAGCAGTTCGGCCGCTCTGTCCCGAAGTGCCCCGTCGAGGCTGTCGGCGGATTCCAAGCCGGCTCCGGCGGCTGCCTCTACGGCATCGAAGGCTGCGGAGGCCCGTTGCTGGAGGGCGGACAGGGCGTCAACCTCGTGCGGGTACAGGAGTGTCAGGCCGCGCTTGTCACCATTGGACAGGTTGATTCCGTTGCCGGCTGGTGCGCAGCTGCTCGGATTGGTTTTGTAGAAGAACGGCGGGAATCGGTACAGCATGACTGATTCCTTATCGAAGGGACCGGCGATCAGATCTGGGTCCTCCTGGGTGCGCAGGTTGTGGTCGACTTTGTTGCGAGGCCAGTGGTTGGGTGCGCCGGCGAGATAGGTGTAGATCCCCGGACGTCGTCCCTGCCCGTCGGGAACGAAGACGCCGCGGGGGTCCTGAGTTGGAAGGTAACCGTCGTCGTCGTCCCACCGGAACTCCTGCTGGCAGGTACCGCGCATATTCTGATGCGAGTGGTGGAAGGCCAGCGCGTGCAGGAACTCGTGGCGGACCGTCCCTTCCCATCCCGGGGGCTGGGCCGCGGCAAACCCGCCGAGATTGAGGCTGCGCTGGCAGGGTCGGCCGCCCACGGAGCTGTTTGGGGTTCCGATCGTCGGGTCGTTGCTGTCAGTGCCGACCAGTGAGAAATACCCGCCCAGGTCAAAGCTGACCCGGATTTCGGCAGAGTACTGTGTATCGTTCTCTTGCCATCGGCGGTACTGGCCGGAACCAGAGCGGCCGAAGTCCAGCTCCAGATTGCACGCGTCGGTGATTTGGCGGGTGGCGTTCGCGATGTCTTCGTGGAGCCGGGTGTCGCCGTCGAGGAATGCGACCCTCACCGCTGAACCGGGCACCCATCTGGCCAGGTCGGAGACGAGGAACTCCAGCTCCGCTCCGCCGTTGGCAACCTGGCGCCGCCAAAAGTTCCGGACCTCGATCGAGGCTAGTACTTCATCGGGAAGTGAATCCAGATTCATCGGACAATCCTTAAACCATGTGAGTTAATGCTGCTGATACGTCGACTGGGACGGCCGGGGTGGTTGCGGTCTGCTGCTCAGGACGCTGATTAGGGGTCAGCGGCCTTGGCCATGTTTGCCGGCGTCAACTTTCCTGCTCCTGTCGCGGCAGCCTGTTCCTCCAGTCTGGCGATGGCCCGTTCCAGTAAGGGCCGCAGGTCCTTGGGTCCGGATCCCCGCAGCGCCGGCAGCGCTTGCTCTTCAGCGAGGATGGTGTGAAACGCTGCGGCGAGCTGTTTGTTTGTGATGTTGGGATTCATCAAGCGCATCAACAATTCAGCGCCGTCCAAGCGGCCCCACAGATAGTCGTTTTCGCGGCGTCGGCGCTGAAAGAACCCTCCGAACCGCCCCCAGCTGGTGCTGAGGATTTTGGGGCCGTCCCAGGGCAGGGCGCGCGCCACGTCCGGGTTAAAGCGGTCCACCCTGATCTGTGCGGACTGCTGGATCTGGGTCAGTGCAATGGCCGGGAAACTGGTGATGTCCCAGAGCGGGAAACCAGCGAAACGGGCCAGCAGGCTGCCGCGGACGGGCTCGGGCCAAGACTCGGTTTCGGCCTGGAGATCAGCCCAGAGGTCCCGACTGAAGTCTATGAGTTCTTCGCTGATCCAGTTCCTGACATGCTCCATGACCTTCTCGAGCTGGGCCGCGTGCTTTTTGACGTATTCCCGGGGGTCCTTTGCCAGCCACGGCTTGAGCGTTGCCGGACCGAAAAGCCCGGATACTTCGGTCTCAAGGTCTTCGCCCATTCTGCCGGGGATGTCCCACAGCCGCTGCAGCGCCTGATAAGTTCTGGCCTTGGCCTGGTCCACTTCCGCCCGGCTGGGGGAGGTTGTTCCAGACGTGTAGAGCTCGTTTAGACCCGCGAGGACAAATTTCAGTCTTCGTTCGCGGAATGCAAGGTCGTACTGGCGCAGGAAGGCATTGACGCCGGTGGATCGGTGTTCCCGGACCTCCGCGAGGTTTCCGATCCACTGCGTGAGTGCCTCCCGGAGGAACGCAGCGGCGCTGGAACTCTCTGGGTAGCCGAATGCCGCAGCGGTGAGATCGCTGAAGCTGCGGGCCACTGATTGGAGGCGCAGCTTCTGGTAGGTTTCCAGGTTATCCCCGAGCCTGCAATCCGCTTCGCTGTGCATGTCCCGGATGACTCGAACTATGTCCCCGTAGTCTGATTTACCTTCATTCCAAAGGTCGTGGCCGGACAGCGTGGCCTGGATTTCCGGCAGGCGCTCGGCTGCAAGTTCGGTGAGCCTGCGGATTCGCTCATTGCGGTGCCGGATGGTGAAAATCTCATCCAAAATGGGTTCGTTGCGCGGGATGCCGGAGAGCGCCGCCAGGACGGTGCCGAGCCAGTTTGGTTTGCCGGCGGCCCGCCGTGCGGTTGCGTTCCGTGCCGGTTCACCTGCCGGGGGTGCCAGAGTCGGCTCCGGCTGGATGTAGATGATGCGGCGGTCGACTTCGGAGCCGGCGGGCTTACGGTCGATGGCTCTGATGGCGTACTCGAAGGGGTGATTGTCCAGAACCCCGCCATCCACAAACCAAGTGTTGCGGGGATGGTCATCCCATTCGGTGTATTCGGCGAAGAATTCCCGGGCGAACCGCTCTACATCGAAGGAGCCGCCGCCGTTCTGCCTGAGGGCTTTGGTGAACTCGTCGAGCGTGACGACAGGGAATGCGCCAGGGTAGCTTGACGTTGCCCGCGCCGCAAAGGTCAGGTCTGCGTTGTAGTTCGGTGCGAACTGGTTTCTCTGATGCGGCTGCAGCGGCCGCGCCGGTCCGTTCGGTGCGAATGTCTGGAAATGCAGCACATGCCGGTGAGTGCGGTCGCGCAGCGGTTGGCTGTCCGGAGAAACGGTGACATACCTGCGATATCCGCGGCCGTCGGTGAGGGTGACAAAGAGGTCCAGCGATTCCCCGACTTCAATGAGCGTGCCGTGTCCGCCCGGCCGCGGGCCGACTGTATCCATCTGGCAGAGCCCTTGATAAAGGTTGCTGACCATGCGGTCGCCGCGCAGGGGGGCCGCCTTGGTTTCCCCGCGACTGAACAGCAGGCGTGCTCCGAACAGGCCCAGCCGGAACCAAGATGGCCCGAAACCGGCGAGCAGCTTCTTGATGTCCCCCTGATTGAGCCAAAGCTCCCGCAGAGGCGCCTGGGAAAGGTCCCCGGCCACGGCTTTGGCCAGGTACACCCCGTTGATGCCGCCGGCGGAGGTGCCGGAGATGACATCGAGGACAACCCTCAGGGGCTCCTTCCGGTCTTCGCCGGCGCGAGCCAGCTCCTCCCGGTACAGCCGTCTCGTTCCCTCGGCGCCGTCTTCGGGCCGGCCGTGCCAGTTGACCGCTGAAGCCACCAGCAGTTCCTGGATTTCCCGGCAAATGCCGAACATGTAGACGGCCAGAGATACCCCGCCGGTGCAGACCAACGCCAGGCGCAACTCCCGATGCGGTTGGGCGTTCATGGCTGCGGAACCGGGTATTGCCACGGGGTGAAGGCGTTCTTCAGTCCCTGCAGGGGAGCTGCGAGTTCGGGAAAGTGTCTGGCCAGGACCGTGCCGAAGGTGTTGTCGGCAATCCAGTTCAGCCCAGCCTGCGAATAGACCTCCGGGCGGTAATCGACGGTGAAGAATCGGTCGCTGTTCAGGCGCCTGGAGGCCATCAGGATGAAAATCCGGAAGGCGGTGTCACTGAACGCGAAGCCGCGGGGACGCCTCTCACCGAATAATCCGACCAGGAGGTCAACCTTCTCGATGTCGTTTCCGTAGAGCCTACGCAGGGCTGCCACATCATCGGCGTCCTGTGCCAGCTCTTCGAAGGACCGGGCGGGTTTCAGGTGCAGGAGCCGGCGGAATTCGTTGTATCGGGGTACGCCCTGTTCACGTTCGCGGAGAATGTCAGTGGCGGCCAGATCCATCAATTCACCGTCCGGGCGTTCGAAGGTCTGCAGGAACTTCGGGAAGTTGTGCAGCGTGACGAGGCCGGGGTGCATCGTGCCGAAGGTATAGAGCGCGTCGGTCAGCGACACGTTTTGCAGGGCTGCAAAAGAGCCGACAGGACCGGCTAGATCCCGCAGCGTGGCGTGCCACAGCGGACGGTTGTCCTCCACGCTGCGGAAGGCATAGTCATCCGGAATCAACGGATGCATACGGTAGACCGCGGCGAATTCCTCGGTGATGGCATAGGGCACTCCATAGTGGTTTGTCGGGGAACCCGGAATTCCGCTGATGACTTCGCTGTTGCTCAGACGGCCGAAGTATCGGTGGAGGCGCTCCCCCTGGAGGCCCCACCAGTTGAGTCGAAGGGCGGCGGCCGTCGTCGGGTGGCTGATGACAGCCGGGGTCCATTCCACTGTGTGGATCTTGGCAATCAGGGCGGCATTGATGAGCCGAGCCCGCTGGAAATACTCCTCATCGGACCAGGTCGGATATTCCGCGCGCAGCCGGTCGCAGATGGAGTTGTGCTCGAGCCGGAACAATGTCTGCAGCATCAGTTGGCCCAGCCAGAAGCCAGGCTTGTGGGTGGGGTCCTCGGTGGTGCCGGCGGGTCGAGGGGGCAGTCCATCGTCGCCGATGCGGAGTTGTCCACTGGTACCGGAGCGGAATTCCCGCTGCTGTTGCAGATTGTTCCCGTAGAGCTGCGAGGCGTCCCACCAGTGGGTTTCGGTGTTGATGAAGGTGGGCGGTGCTGTATCGTCCGGGGAACGGGTCGGATCCGGGATCGTGCGGCGGATGCGGAGAGGCCGCTCGGTCCAGGGGTCGTCCTGGAGCAGTTCGATCTCCCACCGGTCGCTGTCGAGTCCTTCGCCGTGGTCAAACCAGTCGCTGATCATGAACTGGAGCCAAGCGGCGGTGAGTGCATTGACTGAAGTTGCGGGAATGAGTTTGTCGCGCGTCAGCAAAGCCCGGCTGACTTCCCGCGGATTGGGGGAGAGTAACTCCTCCGGCCTTTGACCGGTCTTTTCCAGGGGAACATTCCGGCCGAAGCGGGTGCCGGCTTTCCCCATGGACGGGTCAGTCAGGTCGTTGTCCGCGCCGTCGGCGCTGCGGAACCGGAACGGTGACCCGGGAGCGGCAGATGATCCTGGATACGGCAGAGTTGCGGGCAGGACATTGGTGTCGAAGAGGTTGTGCTTCCGCAGCGTGGTTCTGAGGCCGACAAGGACGGCCAGGCCGAGAAATCCGGGCAACCGGTCCCAGCCGATAGTTCGGTCCAGGAATGCGGCCGAACTCTCATAGCTACGCCAGAATATCGAGTCGTGGTACTTCTGCGGCTCCTGTGACCGCGAGGAGCTTCGTATGTTTCTGAGAATCTGAGGGCGTATGAAGTGCATGACTATGTCCTAGGAATCCTTGTCGTTCTGTGGGTGAAAACGTTCGAAGCCCCGTGCCGGCTCATGCGACTGGCCAGACGGGTCAGGACGCTGACATCGGACAGGATGACGTCGCTGGCCTTTTCTGCGGCCATATGGATTGCCGTGGCGATGAAGAAGCCGGGTATGGACGGGAAGATGGAGGCATCGACGACCCGCAGATGTGAGACGCCCTTTACCCGGAACCGGGCATCGACGACGGCCATCGGATCGTCGGGTTTGCCGATCCTGCAGGTGCAGGATGCGTGGTGGCCCCAGGCCTGGTTCCTGATGAAGGTCCGCAAGTCCTCCGCCGACTGCAGCGACGGTCCCGGAACGATTTCCCGTTCGGTCACGGTGCCGGCGTTGCGCATGATCCTGCGGGCGAGCCGGACGCCGGCCAGCACGGCCTCCAGATCCTCGCCGCTGTCATTGCCTTCGGTAAAATACCGGAAGTTGATTTCCGGCTTATCGCGCGGATCGGCCGAACGTAGCGTGACGTATCCTGCGGTGTTGTTGGTATGGGACTTTAGAACTGCCCAGGTGAAGAAATTCCGGGCTCCCTCCAGCGCCCGGGAATAGCCGGGGTAGTAACCGGTGAACCGCGTGGGAAGTCCAAAAATGAACAGATCCGGGTCCGGCCGCGACGGACTGGATTTTGCCGTGATGCCGACGACGACACCATTGCTGGTGTAGACCCCCTCACCTTTCTCCCATTCCTGAAAGGCGGGCTCGGGATCCGATCCCGGCACAGGAGCGGTGAAGGATTTTCCCAACAGCAGAGGGAAGTCCGTTTTCATTTCCGACACGACGCCGACTTCGTAGCGGTCCTGAAGTCCCTTGCCCACGCCCGGCAGGTCAACCCGCACTTCGATTCCGTGCTTCCTCATGTCCTGGGCCGGTCCGACGCCCGACAGCAGGAGAAGCTGAGGAGTGTTGAACGCACCTGCTGCAAGAATCACCTCCCGCCGGACATACACGTGACGGACTGCCGGAAGCATACCGTCCCCGTCGGCGCGCGGATCAGCGCGGTAGGCATGCGGGGACTCAATGTACTCCACCCCGATCGCCCTTTTGTTGTCGATGAGGACCTTGGTGGCGAGGCAGTGGGTGCGTACCTCCAGATTGTCCGGGTATTGTTCCGCCACAGCTCGGATCCGCTCACGGGTTCCGTTTCTGCGGCCCCGACTGGTTGCCATCGGCACGAACCAGACCCCCTGGGCGTTCTTCTCCCGTGCCCGCCAGTCATTGGGATCAAAGAACGTATTCAGTCCTTCCAGAGGCGCCAACGGTCGTTTCAGGAAGTGACTGAGCGATTCTTCGGCTGCCGCTGCAATAATCTTGAGCAACTGCCGGTCACCGAGTGCCAGCCAGGGACTGGCGAGGCTCGTGCCCAGCCAGCCGCTAAAGCCATGCCGACTGCGGTTCGTGAAGCGGTCGGACAGCAAGGGGATGCGTCCGAGCCAGGGGAAAGGAGCCAGCCAACGCGGCGGCAGCAGAGGCGGCGGTACATAATGGCACCGTTCGAGCCGTTCGAAGTACCGTTGCATCCGCCTGCTGTTCCATGACGGGTCTTTGGTTAACTCGGCGAGCTGATCCCAGTCGCGGTTATGGGGGCAGACCGTAATCATGGCGTGATGGGCGGTGCAGCCCCCTAATGTTCCCGCCCGTGGATACAGGACCCCGTCCTCTTCCGCAACGAATTTTTCATCCAGCAATTGCTGGCGGTCATCTGAATAGTGCCTGACGTAGTAGTCCCAGCGCTGCCGAATGTCTTCGGTTGCCGCAGCATGGAATCCGGGAACCTGATAATTGAACGAGTGGTCGTCGCCGCCGGCCTCGAGTAAGAGCACTTTCATCCCGGCCTCGGCCAGGTTCGCTGCGATAGGCCCGCCGCCGGCTCCCGACCCGACGACAACGTAGTCATATTCTGATGACCGGTCGCCTAGC
The DNA here is from genome assembly GCF_059092905.1 of Arthrobacter sp. B0427-1-12. Lineage (NCBI taxonomy): Bacteria > Bacillati > Actinomycetota > Actinomycetes > Micrococcales > Micrococcaceae > Arthrobacter > Arthrobacter sp. B0427-1-12. The sequence continues at coordinate 30,478 of NZ_JBNHIC010000014.1, forward strand.
TCAGGCCTCTGTCTAGATTCTGGGGCGGGAACAGAGCGGGAACGGCCGACTGCGGTGTCACTCCGGTACGGGAAGACCATGGCTGATCTCCTTCCCCTTAGAGCAAAGGGACCTAGCGTTTGCGGGCCAGGAAAGACAGCACCGTATTGAATGCTGATACGGTGACAAGCATGATGCCGATTCGCTTCGGCAGCTTGCCGTATCTCGCGGCCAGGAAAGCCGCAATGGTATCGCTTCCATGGATAACAGGGGCGAGATTGGTCGCATGGTCCAGCGCAGAGCCTTTGAGGAGCAGCAGTTCTAGACCGATGACAATAGTCCTGACGCCGAACAGCCGGAATGCGTATTTCGCTGCTGTCCCGTTCCCTCCGTATTCCGGGAACCTGCGGACTAGTACGTGGGGTGCGATCAGGGCAACGGTTCCAAAAGTAAGTCGAATTACTCCAAGTGATTTTCGGGCCGCAGCACCGGAATTGGGTCGGACCATGGCAATTTCCTTTACTCCTGATGATCCATGGGGAAGTTTCCGTTTGATGTTTATCTGGCGGAGCATCAGAATGCTTCGAAAATAGTTAGTGACTCCATATATATTCATCCTTGAACGTAGGATGAAGTTCCAAGGTTCAGAATCGGACCAATTATGGAATTATCGACACTCCATCTTTCCTGTATCACAGGCGCGCCTAAAGTTGACGTGAAAGTGATGGCAGAATCTTCAACGGTTATGTATCCCTGATCGAACCATCCCAATTCGTCATTGGCCCATACGTAGGATCCATCCTGCCCGATTTCAAGCCACCAATCTGAACTGTCCCCGGGCCCGCCATTCCACATTCCCACAAGTTGAACCGGCGGTTCATTAGGTACAGCCGGCAGGACCGGTGGTTCGTTAGGTTCGGCTGGCGGGGCCGGGGGGAGGCTAGGTGCAACTGGCAGGTTCGGACGCGGAGTCATGGGTACGGATGGGTTAGTAGGTGTTTGGGGGATCACTGGCACCTCCTCGGTTGGTTCCGCCCGACTGGTAGGTGCCTGGGGGATGGGTGAGCCAGCTTCGGTCGTTGCAGGCCGGGGTATGGGCGCCGCCGGTGGGCGCGAATTTTGCTTGTCTGTAGCAGTTGTCGAGACCTGGGGTGACTCGGGCTGAATTGGAGCGTCTGTCGAGCTGCAGCTTGAGAGCAGAAGGATCCCGAGAATTAGCACAATGCGCGAAGTCTTGTTCATGATGTTGTCCCAGAAGGAAGCGGGCCAAAGTTCAGCCGGAAGAAGCTTCATCCGCCGGCAGGGAAGGGCAAGTCGCCCTTACTTTGGTGGCTGCGGAGCGAATCCATTCTTACCCTCGTCGTCGCTGTCTGGAGCGATCGGAAAGTCACCGAATCCGGTGCGATGAAAAGCTTCGTCGTCGCTCACCGGTGTCGACATCCGGAGCGCGTACTGTGCGGTCGAAGCTAGCTTAGGCAATGCGCTCACCGCCTCGGTAAACGCGAGACTGGTCATTTCACTTTCATGCGCGGTTACCGGCCCTAACTGACCGGATCTTGGAGCCCTGATGAATATGCCAGCCAACCAGGACAAAGCTAGCCGATACAGGAGATCTCGATAATGACGTCTCCATAATCTGGGACATTGAACCTTATATCACCGCCACCGTCGCCGGGAATGCCAAACACTCCAGGTCGCCATCTTTTGATTTTTATTACCTTGTCAATATGGTACTTCAGTTCCAAGGAAATACTCGCCGACCGGTTATTGCCAAGTTTCCCGGAACGCCAGATGGGAAGTGTGGTGGGATAGTCTGCAGCTATATCAAACTCCACCCATTCTCCAGAGCCATTCGCAACATTGAACTTTAGAGTACCTGGCACCTCGTGTGTATCGTCGTAGCGCCAGGTTCCTCTCGGCTTGAAAATGCCTCCTCGTTCATCGAACTGAATTTCATCCTCACGAATTGCCATCTGTATCGCCTATACTCTCAGTTCATGCCGCATTGCAGCGGCCATTTGGGGGGTTGCATCTACACGACGCTCTAAGATTTGCAATAGGGCCGTTATCCAAACGTTACTGGTCCATGCTTCATCAAAGCCCTTCTGCTTTGCGGGGATGTCCATTTGCAGCTACCCGCTTTCTGGGGGCAGGCTCTGCGGACTCGGATCCGAATGGGCCGTGACGGGCCTTCCTCAACCTTCGGCGCTTAGCCACGCACCGCCTTCGTTCTTTTGGGTTCGATTCCGCTGCGCTCCGCTCAACCATCGCCGCTCAACTACCGCCGCTTGGTTTCGAATTCGCCTTGGCAGGCGTCCCTCAACCGCCAGTTCCCGCTGTCTGTAATCCAGGACAACGCCACTTAAAAACCCTCGCTCGGGCGCTCCAAAAGCGGTTCCATGGATACATCAGCGGATCGCCCCCGGTCACCGGAGACCGCGGGCACCCGCTCTCCAGAACCTCAGAGAACGAAAGCAGGACCCACGATGGCACTTCCCGGAGCCCGGCCCGTGAGGGCCGCCCGCGGCACCCGGCTGACCGCGAAGAACTGGCAGACCGAGGCGGCGCTGCGCATGCTGCACAACAACCTGGACCCGGAGGTCGCCGAACGCCCGGATGACCTGGTGGTGTACGGCGGCACCGGCCGGGCCGCGCGCAGCTGGGAGGCGTTCGACGCGATCACCCGCACGCTGCAGACCCTGGATGCGGACGAGACGCTGCTGGTCCAGTCCGGCAAGCCAGTGGGCGTCTTCCGCACGCATGAGTGGGCACCGCGCGTGCTGATCGCCAACTCCAACCTGGTGGGGGATTGGGCCACCTGGCCGGAATTCCGCCGGCTGGAGGCCGAGGGCCTGACCATGTATGGGCAGATGACCGCAGGCTCCTGGATCTACATCGGTACCCAGGGCATCCTGCAGGGCACGTACGAGACCTTCGCCGCCGTCGCACGCAAAAGGTTCGCAGAACAAGGGGCGACCCTGGCCGGCACGCTGACCGTCACCGGCGGCTGCGGCGGCATGGGCGGCGCCCAGCCGCTGGCCGTCACCCTGAACGGGGGAGCGGTGCTGATTGTCGACGTCGACGAATCCCGCCTGCGCCGCCGCGCCGCCACGCGCTACCTGGACGTGGTGGAGACGGACCTGGACGCCGCGCTTCAGATGGTGCTGGCCGCCAAGGCCGAGCGGCGCGCGCTCTCCGTGGGCCTGGTGGGCAACCAGGCCCAGGTGCTGCCGGAGCTGCTGCGCCGCGGCGTGGACGTGGACATCGTCACGGACCAGACCTCCGCGCACGATCCGCTGAGCTACCTGCCCATCGGCATCTCCGTGGCGGACTGGCACGCCGAGGCCCAAGGGGACCCGGAGGGCTTCACCCGGAAGGCCCAGGCCTCCATGGCCCAGCACGTGCAGGCCATGGTGGAATTCCAGGACCGCGGCGCGGAGGTGTTTGACTACGGCAACTCCATCCGCGACGAGGCCCGCAAGGGCGGCTGTGAGCGCGCCTTCGACTTCCCCGGCTTCGTCCCCGCCTACATCCGCCCGCTGTTCTGCGAGGGCCTGGGCCCGTTCCGCTGGGTGGCGCTCTCCGGCGACCCCAAGGACATCGAGGTCACCGACCGCGCCATCCTGGAGCTCTTCCCGCAGAACCAGCACCTCAAGCAGTGGATCACCGCCGCGCAGGAACACGTCCAGTTCCAGGGCCTGCCCGCCCGCATCTGCTGGCTGGGCTACGGCGAACGCCACCGGGCCGGCCTGCTCTTCAACAAGCTGGTGGCCGAGGGCAAGGTCTCCGCGCCGATCGTGATCGGCCGCGACCACCTGGACTCCGGCTCCGTCGCCTCCCCATACCGCGAGACCGAGGCCATGGCCGACGGCTCGGACGCCATCGCCGACTGGCCGCTGCTCAACGCCCTGCTCAATACCTCCTCCGGCGCCACCTGGGTCTCCATCCACCACGGCGGCGGCGTCGGCATCGGCCGCTCCATCCACGCCGGCCAGGTCTCCGTAGCAGACGGCACTGAGCTGGCTGCCGCGAAGCTGGAGCGGCTGCTCACCAACGACCCGGGCACGGGCATCATCCGCCACGCCGACGCCGGCTACCAGCGGGCCGTCGACGTCGCCGCCGAGCGCGGCGTCCGCCTCCCGATGCGGGAGGGGTAATGTCCCTGCTGGTCACCAACATCGGCTCCCTGGTCACCAACGATCCGTCGCTTGGCCGCGGTCCGCTGGGGATCCTCACCGATGCCGCCCTGGTCACGGACGACGCCGGCCGCATCGCTTGGGTGGGCCCGTCAACTTCCGTGCCGTCCGGGGCTGCTGACTCCCGGGTGGATGCCGGGGGCCGGGCGGTGATCCCGGGCTTCGTGGACAGCCACGCGCACCCCGTCTTCGCCGGGGACCGCGCCGAGGAGTTCGCCGCCCGGATGGCCGGGCGCCCATACTCTGCCGGCGGAATTGCGACGACGGTGGCCGCCACCCGGGGCGCGTCCGATGAGGAGCTGGCCGGCAATGTGTCCCGGCTGGTGGACGAGGCCGCGCGCTCCGGGACCACCACCATGGAGATGAAGTCCGGGTACGGTCTCACTCTTGCGGACGAGCTGCGCTCGCTGTGCATTGCCCGGTCCTTTACCGAGGAGACGACGTTCCTGGGAGCTCACGTGGTGCCTGCCGAATACCGTTCGCGTTCCGATGATTACGTGGACCTGGTGATCCGGGAGATGATCCCGGTCTGTGCTGCGCATGCCAAGTGGGTGGATGTCTTCTGCGACCGCGGCGCCTTTGACGCGGACCAGGCCAAGGCGATTCTGACCGCCGGCATGGAGCACGGGCTGCTGCCGCGGCTGCACGCCAACCAGCTGGAACGCGGCCCCGGCCTGCAGCTGGCGGTGGAACTCGGTGCGGCATCCGCGGACCATGCCACGTTCGCTTCCGCGGCGGACATCGAGGCGCTCGCGGGCGGCTCGACCGTGGTGACGCTGCTGCCCGGCGCGGAGTTCTCCACCCGGGCGGTGTATCCGGACGCGCGTCGGTTCCTGGACGCGGGCATCACTGTGGCCCTGGCCGCCGATTGCAACCCCGGCTCCAGCTACACCACCAACATCCCGTTCTGCATCGCCGTCGCCGTGCGGGATATGCACATGACCCCGGACGAGGCCCTCTGGGCCGCCACCGCCGGTGGCGCGCAGGCGCTGCGGCGGACGGACATCGGCCGGCTCACTGTCGGCGCCCGCGCGGACTTCAGCCTGCTCGACGCCCCCTCCCACATCCACCTGGCCTACCGCCCCGGCGTGCCCCTCATCCGGCAGACCTGGCGCCACTGCCGGCCCATCTGACCCACCAAACGAAAGCAACATCATGAACCCCGCCCGACTTGAAGCCCGTACCGGCATCCGTCCAAAAACCATTAGGTCGGGAGCCGCCGGCACGACACTCGAGGACGTTGTCGCCGTCGCACGCGACAACGCCACCGTGGTGCTGGACGGCGCCGCCCGCGCCCGGCTGGAGGAGGTCCGCCGGCACATCGACGCGCTCGCCGCCTCCGAAACCCCCGCCTACGGCATCTCCACCGGCTTCGGCGCGCTGGCCACCCGGCATATCCCGCAGGACAAGCGGTCGCAGCTGCAGAAGTCGCTCATCCGCTCGCACGCCGCCGGCATGGGCCCGGCCGTGGAGCGGGAGGTGGTGCGCGCGCTGATGTTCCTGCGCGCCAAGACCCTGGCCTCCGGCGTGACCGGCGTGCGGCCGGTGGTGCTGGAAACCATGCTCGCCGTGCTCAACGCCGGCATCACCCCGGTGGTGCGCGAATACGGATCGCTCGGCTGCTCCGGCGATCTGGCGCCGCTGGCCCACTGCGCCCTGGTGCTCATGGGCGAGGGGGAAGCGGAAGGGCCCGACGGCGTCGTGCGTCCCGTGCCGGAACTGCTCGCGGCGGCGGGGATTTCACCGGTGGTTCTGGCGGAAAAGGAAGGCCTGGCGCTGATCAACGGCACAGACGGGATGCTCGGGCAGCTGCTGCTGGCCATCGCAGACCTGCGTTCCTTGTTGGATGTGGCGGACTTGACGGCCGCGCTGTCCGTGGAGGCGCTGCTGGGCACGGACCAGGTGTTCCTGCCGGAGCTGCACTCGGCCCTGCGGCCGCACCCGGGGCAGGCCGTCAGCGCCGACCATATGCTGCGCGTGCTGGCGGATTCGCCGATTGTGGCGTCGCACCGGGTCGGGGATACGCGGGTACAGGATGCCTACTCGCTGCGCTGCGCACCGCAGGTGGCCGGCGCCGCGCGGGACACCGTGGAGTACGCGCATTTGGTGGCGTCCCGGGAGCTGGCCGCCGCGATTGACAATCCCGTGGTGCTGCCCGACGGCCGGGTCAGCTCTAACGGCAACTTCCACGGGGCGCCGGTGGGGTACGTGCTGGACTTCCTGGCCATCGCTGTGGCGGACGTGAGTTCCATTGCCGAGCGGCGGACGGACCGGCTGCTGGACCCGGCGCGCTCGCACGGGTTGCCGGCGTTCCTGGCCGATGATCCCGGCGTGGACTCGGGGATGATGATCGCGCAGTACACGCAGGCCGCGCTGGTGTCGGAGAACAAGCGGCTGGCCGTGCCGGCGTCGGTGGATTCTATTCCGAGCTCGGCCATGCAGGAGGACCACGTGTCCATGGGCTGGCACGCCGCACGGAAGCTGCGTAAGGCCGTCGATAACCTGCGCCGGGTGCTGGCGGTGGAGCTGGTGGCCGCGTGTAGAGGTCTGGAACTGCGGGCACCACTGGAGCCGGGGCCTGCTGCTTCACGGGTTCTGGGGGTGCTGCGTTCCGCTGTCCCCGGGCCCGGCACCGATCGCTTCCTGTCCCCGGAACTAGAGGCCGCCGAAGAGCTCATCCGCAGCGGAGCAATGTGGGAGGCCGCCGGCCTGGACTGACTTTCACCACCTCCCGCCCCACCTTCCGCCTCTCCCCACCTTCCGCGAAACCTCAGTTTTGCTGGTTTTCGAACTCATTCTTGACAACTGCTGAGGTTTCGCGGGAAGTGGTGCCAGTGCCATACGGCATGAACTGGGGTAGATTCAGGAACGTTCCAACTGCTGGATGGATGGGCCAGGACAGGGGGAAGACGTGGGCGACCGCTTTCAGCTGACGCTCTTAGGCTCGTGGCAACTGCGCCGGAACGACGACGTCGTGCACGTCGCGGTACGGCAACAACGGCTCATTACCGCGTTGGCCATTTACGGCCCGCGTCCCCGCAGCTACCTTGGCGGACTGCTGTGGCCGGAAAGCCCTGAGCACCTTGCCATGGAAAGCCTGCGTGTGGCGGTGCATTCGATCACGCATCAAGTGCCGGGCCTGCTGGTCAATCGCAACGGCATTCTGTCGCTCGGTGAATCGGTGGAAGCAGACCTGCACCAGGTCCTTGCATTGATCCGGGAACTGGACCATGGCAGCCTCGACGGCTCAGTGCGCTCGCAGATCGTCCGGCTTCGGGACGTTGAACTGCTTCCCGGCTGGTACGACGACTGGGTTCTCCATGAGCAGGCCAGGCTGCGGCAGGCGCGGCTGCACGCCTTCCACGCCGTCGCCGGTTACGGTCTGGCTAATCAGGACTATGAGACGGCGCTGGAGGCGGCGGAGGCCGCGGTGGAACTGGAGCCGCTCTACGAAAGCGCCGTCCGGCTCCTGATCCTTGCCGAACACAAACTGGGCAACAACGCTTCCGCGCTGCGCGCCTTCGAACGGTACCGTGCCAAGCTGAAAGACGAGATGGGTATCGCGCCCACCGAAGCCCTTGTCCGCTTGGTCACCAGTCTGCGGCAGCCGGGCCCGTAGCTCGTTGGGTTACTCGCTGTCGGAAGGTTCAGCCAGTGAGGCCAGCCATTGCCGGACCGATTGCAGGACATCCTCCGGCGTGTTCGCATACTCGATCTGCGGCTGCCCCTCGGAAGCCTGAGAGAGAAGCAAGCGGGCCCGGAAGGCATTCCCCGCAGCGGGCTCGGACCAGATCTCGATGCTCAGCACTCCTCGGGCACCAGGAAGAGCGGACTGTTGCCTGTCGTCAAATGTCACTGCTGTCCAACCTGTCTTATGGCCGGGCTTGCTGAATTGGTGCCCAATCCGTCCGGCCATGTCGAGCCAATTTAATTGCCAATACGTTACCGGAGCATTACCTGGTCTGTCTGTCAGTCTCTCTGCTGGCGCAGGCGCCTCCTCGTCGACTCTGACGAAACCGCGGGAGCGTCCTGCGCCGTCTTGAAGCTGTTCCAAGAGGAAAACCCAGATTGCCGGATAAGGCTCAAGGCAACGACCGGCTTTCTACAAGGAAAACGAAAGATCTGGTCAGGATTTAATGATCCACCTATATTGGGTCAGCAACACGTGCACGAATGGGTGGTCAATTGAGCATCTGCTGCTGAGCTACCGCGGGATTCACCCGGACATCGTTGCCGTGCCCCGGCTGCTGGGTCTTTAGCGGACTCCGCAGGGGTCTGCGCCAGAGGCAGGGAAACGAGCGGCGGCGGTCCCAGTGGTACCGCCGCCGCTCGCTGTCCGGACGCCCCCGTTCAAGACGTCCGCGCACTGCGCCCGCGCGGGCCCATGTGCAGGGCCTGCGCGTTGGGGGACTCACGCGGTTTCCTGCACATGGAGGAATGGCACATGTGCCTGATTGATCGTTGTAAGTCGAGCTTGTAAAAACCTTGGGACGGCTGGTTTCGACTCCGCTGGCCCTGCCCTCGACCACCGCCACCCTTCCCTCCCGTAACCTCCCATGATAGGAAGTAAGTACCCTTAGTATTTTTCCGGGCTGCAGGGGTCCGTCCTGTTCGACGGAAACGAAGCGACAGTCTTGGAGGTCTGACCGGATGTTTTCCACAAGCAGTGGCCAATCCGGACAGTGGCGTGCCGATGCCGCCACCCACTCATCCGGATTCCCGGTTCTACGAACCACGGAACTGCCCAACGCCATGGAGAAGATGGCCGGCACGGTGCAGGACAAGCTGCACAAGGACGATTCAACAGGTAAACCGGTACGGCAAAACAGAAACAAACAAGTGAAGGAGTAAGCGAAATGTTAGTGAAGAAGCTGTCGGACATGGGAATCAAGAGCGAGCACGCCTACATGGCCGCGTTCGCGTCGATTGGGCTGTCCATCATTTCCTGGTTCACCAGCAAGAAGACGGAGAGCGCAGGGATTGACCGCGCGGACCGATGGGGCATCTTCGTCGGGCAGTGGGCCCCCACCTTCTTCGGCCTCGGCGTGGCTTTGCGGGGCTACGAGGAGAAGTAGCCCCGAATGGACCGATGGCGGGCACCGTTGGGCCCGCCATCGGTCCGGTTAAAGGCTGTGCGCGGCGGAACGGCCCTGCCGCACCCCCCCGCCGAAACCCCAGTTTTTGCGGGTTTTCGGAGTCATTTTCAGCAACAACTGAGGTTTCGGCGGGGGTAGTGCGGGTAGTGCGGCGGGGTTGTGCGGGGGAGCGGGGGCCTCCCGCCTGATAGCCGGTCAGTGCTTCGGGGCGACGGCGATCGACTCGCCGTCGACCTGGTGGAACGTCGCGTGGCGGTCCATGATCAGCAGGTAAATCACGGCGGCCAGGATCGCGCCGATGAACCAGGAGAAGCCGGAGATGTAGGTGAACGCCGGGACCAGGGCCAGTACCAGGGCGACGGCGGCGGCCGGCGTGCCCGCGATGATGGCCTTGCGGTTGGTGCCGCGGAGGTAGGCGTATTCCCCGTCTGGGGATTCCGAGTACAGCTGCGGGACGTTGATCTGGCCCTTGCGGACCAGCCAGTAGTCGGCCATGATGACGCCGAACAGCGGCCCCAGGAGCGCGCCCAGCCCGCCGAGGAAGTACACGATGACCAGAGGGGAGTTGTAGAGGTTCCACGGCAGGATCACCAGGCCTATCACGGCGGAGACGATGGCGGCCCGGCGGAAGTTCAGGGTGCGGGGGAACAGGTGGGCCAGCGTGTAGATGGGCGCCACGAAGTTGGCCATGAGGTTCACGGCCACTGTCAGGATGATCAGGGCCAGGCAGGCCAGCACCAGCAGGAACGTGTTGGGGATGGCATTGACGACGTCGGTGGGAGACTCGATGACGGTCCCGTCGATCCTGTACTGGGCGCCCGAGAGGACGACGACGATCGCAGCGAAGAAGAGCATGTTGATGGGGATGCCGAAGAAGTTGCCGCGCACCACCGACCGCTCGGAGGGCGCGCCGCGGGTGAAATCGCAGAAGTTCAGCACGAACGTGCCGTAGATGACCACCCACAGGGCGGCGGACTGGAGGGTCCGCACCCACATCTCGGCCCCGGTCAGCGAATCCGCGGTGGACCAGGCGATGGACCCGCCGGCCTGCACGAACATCCACACGGCCAGGGAAAGCATGGTGAGCAGGATGATGGGGCCGGCGACGGCTTCGTACTTGCGGATCATCTCCATGCCGAAGCTGACGATGGCGACCTGCACCGCCCACAGCGCCAGGAACGCGGCCCAGCCCAGCGTGGACAGGCCAAGGAAGGAGTTCGCATCCAGCGGCGCCAGCGACGGGGCGAGGGCCAGGACCAATACCCGGAGCACCACCGAGGCCAGGTAGGTCTGGATGCCGAACCAGGCCACGGCCACGGCGCCGCGGATGATGGCGGGGATGTTGGATCCGCGCACGCCGAACGCGATCCGGCTCATGACCGGGAACGGCACTCCGGTCCGTTCGCCCATGACCCCGGAGAGGTTCAGGAGCAGGAACAGCAGGACGGACCCGAGCAGGAAGGCCAGCATGATCTGCCAGGCGCCCAGGCCCAGGGCGAACAACCCGATGGCGAAGGCGTAGTTGCCCAGCGAGTGCACGTCGTTGGCCCATAGGGTGAAGATGCTGTAGGCGTGCCAGGTGCGGCCCTTGCGCGTGGTGGGCGCCAGATCCTCGTTGTAGAGCCGGGGGCTGACGCCCGCGGGCACCTGTTCCGGGGCCTTCGGCTCTCCCCGCACGATCTCTTCCACCGCCGGATCCCCGGTGCCCCACGGCTCCGGATCAATCAGGTGCGGATGCCCGTGCTCGTCATGCGAGCCAGGAGGGTGCTGGTGGGACATGGTTCAGACCTCCCTGGGCGGAGAAGGCGTTGCCCGGAACCGGGTGACCAGATAGAGGAACTTTAGCGCAGCCCGCCCGGTCGGGAAATGGCCCCGGGCCAGGTTGCCGCCAGCGGTGGCTGAGCGAAGGTCGCTCGGTACAAACCCTGCCTTCTGTGAGATGAGTCACTACACTGGAGGCTATGAGTAATCGATCGGCACTACTGCTGCTTGGCACGATCGTCGTCCTGGCCGCCACCGGTTGCCGGGCAACCAACCCGCCCGCGACCGAGACCATTACGGCCGTTCCTCCCAGCCCTCCGGCAACCCAGACAGCCACCGGCGAAAGCACCACCGGCGCTGCCACGGAGGCCGGCAGCCGGTGCGTTGCCGCCGATGCTGCCGCCGAAGCCATTGCCGAACGGCTTGGCCCGGAAGCTACCTACACCGGAGTGAGTGCCGCAGTGAAATCGGAGGACTTCGACTCCATCTACATGGTTGCCCTGCAGGTCACTACCGCCGGGGACCAGGAAGAGGCGGTCTTTGCCACAAGCTCGCTCGAATCACCTGAGAACATCATGGCCCTGAACAGCGTGGCCCAGGAGAACTCCGACTGGCCTGCCCCGGACGCAAACGCCGAGGTCACGTTCAGCAGTGACGGGGCATCGGACGCCATCGCCTGTGTCCTGGACTAACGGCCGCATGAAGATATCGAAGAACCCACAAAGGAGGCTGCACCATGAGTATGCATGCAAATCCGGATCCTTTAGAGCAGCGGATTACCGGCCTGGAACCGGGCGGTGGGGTGCCTCCGGGGGAAACACCTCCTGCCGAGGACCAGATGAGCCGGGACCAGGGCCATGACGAGGGAGGGCCCCGACGGTGGGTTCCTGGGCTCTGGCTGGGTTTCATCCTTGGCATGACGGCCTTGTTCGTGATCATGCTGCTGGCCTACGCGGGAACTCTTATTTTCTCCCGCTGACAGTCTTCCCGTCTTCACATCATCCTCCGCCGCCGCACCACCGTGTCCACCGGCATCACCGTCGGCCCGCCCGGGACCTGCCTGGAGCGGTTCCGGGGCCGCCTCGGGTTTGAACTCGACCCGTTCCAGGCCGATGCCTGTGGTGCGCTGGAAGCCGGACGGGGCGTTCTGGTTGCTGCTCCCACCGGATCCGGCAAGACGGTGGTGGGGGAGTTCGCCGCCTTCCTGGCTTTGGAACGCGGACTGAAAGCGTTCTACACCACGCCCATCAAGGCCTTGAGCAACCAGAAGTTTTCCGAGCTGGCGGGCATGTTCGGCAGCGGGAGCGTTGGACTGCTGACCGGGGACATCAGCATCAACCCGGATGCCGACGTCGTGGTGATGACCACCGAAGTCCTTCGGAACATGCTCTATGGGGGTTCGCCCGCGCTGGCGGGCCTGGGCTATGTGGTGATGGATGAAGTGCACTATCTGGCGGACCTCGTCCGGGGTGCCGTCTGGGAGGAAATCATCATCCACCTGCCGGCAGCTGTCCGGTTGGTGGCGCTGAGCGCGACGGTCTCCAATGCCGAAGAGTTCGGTGCCTGGCTGGATAGCGTGCGCGGGGAGACTGCCGTCGTCGTCTCAGAGTACCGGCCGGTGCCGTTGCATCAGCACGTCATGGTGGGCACGGAAATCCTGGATCTGTTTGCCGCGGCAGCGGACGCTGATGCGCCGGGCGGCACTGCGCAGGGCGTTCCGCCGGAACACCGGATCAATCCGCAACTGCTGTCACTGCCCACGTTGTCGGGAGCCGGCCGGCCGGCACCGGACGACGAACAGCGCGGCCGCACCCGGAGTTTTGAACGGGACTGGGCGCTGCAGCGCGGCCGTCCGCGCGGAGGGGCGTGGTGGCCCCGGGTCATCAGGAGCCTGGACGGGAACGGCCTGCTGCCCGCCATCGGTTTCATCTTCTCGCGGGCCGGCTGCGACGCCGCCGTCCGCGAATGCGCAGAGTCCGGAATGTGGCTGACCACGTTGCCGCAGCGCTGGGAGATCCTGCGGCGGGTCGACGAGGCCGTGCGCGGTATCCCGGAGGCGGACCTGCGCGTGCTGGAATTCGCCGCATGGCGGGACGCTCTCCGCCGGGGTTTTGCCGCCCATCATGCCGGCATGGTTTTTGCGTTCCGGGAAGTCGTCGAGAAGCTCTTTGCCGACGGGCTGGTCAGGGCCGTCTTCGCCACCGAGACCCTGGCTTTGGGCGTCAATATGCCGGCCAGATCGGTGGTCCTGGAAAAGCTGGAGAAGTTCAACGGCGAATTCCGCACCGACATCACCGCCGGCGAATATACGCAGCTGACGGGACGGGCCGGACGGCGCGGCATTGATACGGAAGGCCACGCCGTCGTCCTGTGGCGGCCCGGCACGGATCCGGCGGTGGTGGCGGGACTGGCCACGGAGCGGACCTATCCGCTGATCTCGAGTTTCCGTCCCACGTACAACATGAGCGTCAACCTCATTGCGGAATTCGGGCGCAATGGGGCACGGGAACTCCTGGAGAACTCGTTCGCCCAGTTCCAGGCGGACCAACGCCGTGGCGAAACCATCCCCCGGACGTTTGACCGGCTGTGCGATGTCCTCCTGGACTACGGCTACCTCAAGGAGAGGGACGGGGAGCTGGTCCTGGGCGCGGACGGGCACCGGCTGCGCCGGATTTACGGCGAAAGGGACCTGCTGGTGTCTCTGGCCATCGGTGACGGTGCCCTTGCCGGCCTCGATCCGGCGGAACTTGCCGGGATGGCCACGGCCTTGGTGTACCGGCCCCGGACCGCCAAACAGGGCAGCCGGCCCAGGATGCCCACCACGCCGCTGAAGGCCGCCACCAACGCGGCGATCCGGCAGTGGAGCAGGCTGCGCGACGAGGAAGAAGCGCGGGGCCTGACCCCTACCCTCCGGCCGCAGCTGGGCCTGGTCCGTGCCATGCACCGGTGGGCGGACAGCGGAAGCCTGGAGACGGTACTGCAGGACACCGAACTGGCGGCCGGCGATTTCATCCACTGGGCCAAGCGGACCGTCGATCTGCTGGATCAGCTGGCGAAAGCCGAGCGGATGCCGCCGGGGCTCGGCGAATCCTGCCGGGAAGCCTCCGGCCTGATCCGCAGGGGAGCCGTGGTGGACCAGGCCTCCCTGCGGCCCTGACGACTATAGGGTAGGCAAGGTGCGTACCTTCGGGGTTGAAGAAGAACTCTTGCTGCTCGATGCGGACACCGGCGCCGCCGTGCCCCGGGCCGAGGAGCTGCTTGGCCTTGCTGTGCTCCCTGATTCGGGGATCCGGCTGGTGTCCGAGCTGCAGCTGGAACAGCTTGAGGTCATCACTCCCGTACACACGGACCTGGCGGAGCTGAGGGCGGACATTCTTGCGGGCAGGTCGCTGGCGGACGGGCTCGCTGCCCGCGTGCGGGCCAGGGCCGCTGCGCTTGCGACGCCGGTCCTTCCGTTCACTGCGCATCTTGCCCCGGTGCCCCGGGTGCAGGCGATTACGGAACGGTTCGGTGTGACCGCGCGGGAGCAGCTGACCTGCGCCTGCCACGTCCACGTGGGCGTGGAGTCCGCCGAGGAGGGTGTGGCGGTTCTGGACAGGATCCGGAACTGGCTGCCCGTCGTCACCGCGCTCAGCGCCAATTCGCCCTTCTGGCAGGGGCAGGACACCGGCTATGCCAGTTACCGGACCCAGTCCCTGGGCCGGTGGCCGATGGGCGGGCCGGCGGAGGTCTACGGCTCCGCCGACGCCTACCACCGCAGCCTGCGCGCTCTGCTGGGCACCAATGTGCCCCTTGATGAGGCCATGCTCTACCTGGATGCGCGCCTGTCCCGCAGTTATCCGACGGTGGAGATCCGGGTAGCCGATGTCTGCCTGCAGGCCGATGACACCGTACTCATGGCTGCCCTGAGCCGGGCCCTGGTGGAGACCGCCGCACGGCAGTGGCGCGCCGGGGAGCCTGCCGCGCCGGTTCCCGCCTCCGTGCTGCGGCTGGCCAGCTGGCAGGCCAGCCGGGCCGGAATCGAGGCAGACCTGCTGCACCCGATCGCCGCCACACCCTGCGCCGCCGGCCAGGTGTTGGAGCTGTTCATCGAACACCTGACCCCAGCGTTGGTGGACTGCGGGGATGAGCAGTGGGTCACTGACCTGCTCAAACAGCTCACGCACCGGGGAACCGGGGCACAGCAGCAACGCGAGGCGTTCCAGCGCACCCGGACTCTGAAGGGGGTCAGTGACGAGGCCGTCCTGGCGACCCACCGGGATGGGGCGTAGTGCTGGAACGTTAGGAATCCTCAAGGACGCCGAGCCATCCTTGTTCCAGAGGGAAAGGCTCCCGCCGCGTGAGTACCCATCCGGGTCCTGAACACGTTTGGTCCCTTCGGTATCGCGACTGCCCATCAGAAGGAGGCTGCGGTGAAAAAGCTGTGGATCCCTATCCTGCTTGTGGCCGGTGCCTCGGGCACCTTGGTCTGGAGCTCGGCCAACGCACTGCCTCCGGCCAGCGAGCTGGCTGGCGTGACAGTGGAGCGGACCGTGCCGGTACCGGGGGGGATTCCGGCATCCCAGGAGACGCCGTCTCCAGGAACTCCAGCTCCCGCAACTCCGGCGACCAGCCAACCCAGCCCCGAACCTACGGCCACGCCGGCCCCGGAACCCGAAAAACCCTCTCCGCCGCCGGAACCGGAAACACCCTCCACCCCGGCGACGGTCATCCCGACGCCGGTGGTTCCCGCGCCCGCACCGGCGCCGCCTGCGCCCGCCCCGCAGCCTCCGGCCCAGCCGGCGGTTCCGGTTCAGCCCGCCGTTCCGGTACGGCAGGCCGTTCCGGTTCAGCCCGCCCAACCGGCAGAGCCCTTCGACGACAAGGGCGGGCTCCGCATCCGGAGTTTTGACCCCGACGACATAGCGGACTTCAATGAGAGTGATTTTGACGACGTTGAGGACTTCAACGAGAGCGACTTCGACGACTGACACGTCCGGATAAACCAGACCGGCGGATAAACCAGACCGGCGGCGGGTTCCCCTCTGGGGGTCCGCCACCGGTCTGTTGGGATATTGGTTTGTGCGCTCCGGGTCAGACGCGGTCCGCCCGGTCCGCCGTGTGCCGGCGGGTGAGCAGCACGCCCAGGGCGATCATGGCGACGCCCAGGACGAAGTGCAGCCAGTTGTCCGCGGTGTTGACGGGGACGAAGTTGGCAGGGGTGTCGTGGTCAATGATCAGGCCGTACAGCCACAGGACCAGATAGATGGCCCCGCCCCAGATGAGATAGTTGCGCGCTCCGGCCGCGGTGCGGGCCATCGCCAGGCCGGCGACGCCGAAGAGCAGGTGGACGAGGTTGTGCAGGATGGAAACCTGGAAAACGCCCAGCAGCAAGGCGCCCGACTCATGTCCGGCGAAGGAGAGCTGGTCATAGTCGGTGGTGATGCCGGGGATGAATCCGAGGATGCCGACCAGCAGGAACACGGCGCCGACGGCGGTTGCCGCCTTCTGGACGTTGGTGCGGGTACGGGTGGTGGCACGTTCTGAAGTCATGGCGTTCTTCCAATCGTGTGACGGGATCGATTCCGCTGAGCCTTTGCCCATGCCTAATAGTAAGCCAACTTACTGTTTTGGTCTGCCCTCACGGTGACCCGGATGGAAACCCGGTCAGCCGACGTCGTACTTTCCCTGAAACCGGCGCAAAAATGCGGGGGCGGCGTCCCCTCGCGGGCCACCGCCCCCGCATCCGAGGAGGGCTCCGGTTCCTCTGGACAGCGGCTTCCGCTGGATGGGGCCTGCTGTCATCAAGAACACGGATCCGGGTCCGGCGGAGTTCAACGTCCACGCGCCTAAGATGGGCCAGTGAAAGTTGTTGGAATCATTCGTCCCACCGCCACTGAGGAAATTATCGTCGAGGCGGACTCGTACACGGCCGGCGTTACGGCCATTAAGGAACAGATCCCGGAAGGGTACGAGCTCCTGTGGGTGCGCCAGGAGAAATAACCCTCCCACCCCGTCGACCGGGTCAGTCAGCCAGGATGAAGACCTCAAGGCGGATCTGGTCCGGATACCGCTGCCCGACACCGCGGAACGTGCGGGCATTCAGCCAGGACCAGGTGGGCCCGGAGGAGATGAGCCGCGCCCCGCTGCGGAACGCCTTGGGAGCCGAGTCCGGCACCTCGCCGAGCAGCATCCGGTTGCATTCCTTCGAGCCGGCGGGAAGGGTCTCGAAGTCGTTGACATAGATGCGCTCGCCGCAAGCGGTCTCGATCACGTAGCGCACCTCCAGCACCGTCATCCGCGGACCGCAGACCACCGAGCAATAAGCGCCCTCAGCCTGGACGATGCCATTCAGCTGGGGCCCTTCAACCTTGCCGTCGATAATCGGCACCAGCCACTGGGTGACGTCAGCGGAGCCGCCGAATTCCACGGGCATTCCCACATTGACGGTGAAGGTGGCCAGATAAGTTCCTACTACTGAATCATTGCCTGTACTCATCTGAGGTCCTCGCTTCCACAGGCTTGAACGCTGTGCTCCCCCCTGTGGGCCAAGTGTTCCAGCCCCGTGTGCCGACCTGCCGGCACATCTCAAAAGTACGGCCGGCGGGTTGGGAAAACCTGAAGTGCTGGCAGAATGAGGCGGATGAACGGACTCCGGAACCAGGGTGATCAGGAAAGCACGACGGCGGCACCCGCCTGGGTGGAGCACGTCCTGTGGTGGCAGGTCTACCCGCTGGGCTTCGTCGGTGCGGAGCGGCAGGCACCCAACCCCTCGGCAGCGGCCCCGGACCAGGCGACCGGCCCGCAGACCGGGCTTCCCGCCGTCGGACACCGGCTGCCGCGCCTGCTGAACTGGCTCGACTACGCCGTAAAACTCGGCGCCTCCGGCATCGCACTGGGCCCCGTTTTCGCGTCCGAAACCCACGGCTACGACACCACCGACTACTTCCGCATCGACCCGCGGCTGGGGGACGACGCCGATTTCGATGCCCTGATCGCGGCGGCGCATGACCGCGGGCTGCGGGTGCTGCTGGACGGGGTATTCAACCACGTCGGGCGCAGCTTCCCGGCCTTCCAGCGCGTGCTTGCCGAGGGGCCCGCCGCCGAGACGGCCCCGTGGTTCCGGCTCACCTGGCCGTTCGGGGAATGGCAGCCGGGGACCGAACCGGACTATGCGGATTTCGAAGGACACCATCACCTCGTGGCGCTCAACCACGGCGAGCCGCAGGTGGCCGATCTGGTCATCCGCGTCATGAAGCACTGGCTGGGCCGCGGCGCGGACGGCTGGAGACTGGACGCCGCATACGCGGTGCCGCCGGACTTCTGGGCCACGGTCCTGCCCGCGGTGCGCGCGGAATTCCCGCAAGCCTACTTCGTCGGCGAGTACATCCACGGCGACTATCCTGCCGCCGTGCGCGAGGGCAGGCTGGACTCGGCGACCCAGTACGAGCTGTGGAAGGCAATCTGGAGCTCGCTGAACGATGCCAACTTCTACGAACTGTCCGCCGCGCTCGACCGGCACAACTCCTTCCTGGAGACCTTCGCGCCGCTGACCTTCGTCGGCAACCACGACGTCACCCGGCTCGGCAGCCGCCTGACCAACAAGGCGCTCATCCCGCACGCGCTCGCGGTGCTGTTCACCGTCGGCGGCACACCTTCGGTCTACTCCGGCGACGAACAGGCCTTCCGCGGCGTGAAGGAAGACCGCGCCGGCGGCGACGACGCCATCCGCCCGCAATTCCCGGACAGCCCGGACGAGCTATACGAGGGCGGCTGGTACACCTACGACCTGCACCGCCAGCTGATCGGAGTACGACGGCGGCACGCCTGGCTGCATCGCGCCCGCACCAGGGTGCTGGCGCTGGCGAACGAACACCTTGTGTACGAGGCGCGGGCCGATGGGCAGGCGCTCATGGTTGCCCTGAACGTGGCCAACAATCCGGTCACCGTTGATGTGCCGGGCAGCGGCATCTTGGCCGGCGAGGGCACCTTGGATGGAACGCGCCTGACCCTGAACCCCTACGGCTGGGCGATCCTAGGCATCTGACCCCTCGGCGGAAGGAGAGGGCGGACGCTATCCACCAGGCCTGCCAGTTGGCAATGTCTAATCCGGAGGCACCTGGGGAGTGGCACGCAAAGCCGCCCAGCCGCCGTCGTAATTTAAGCGTTTCTGCCGCGATCCTTCCGCGCCATCAGCCCCACCATGATGCCGTAGGCCCACAGCGCCCATAACAGCAGGCCGCTGACAAAGAGGTAGGAGCGGGCCGCGCTGTCGTTGAAGGCAGATAGCTGCCGAGGATGCGGAGCAGCAGCAGGCCAGCGCCCACAATCCAGGCAGCCGTCTGCGCCGCTGCCCGGCCGTGGGCGGCGAGCGGCCTTGGGCTAATTCCAGGAGCGCCCTGGAATCGCCGCCGTAAATAATCGGCAACGGTGGCACGGGAGCGCTCGGCGTGCGGGTCCGGCCGTCCCTTGCGCCCGCGTGCCCGCCGGATCACACTCAAGGAAGGCACTTGCCACTCGCAGCGAGTCAGGAATCGACGGGGGGCCAGAGCCATGGGAGTCGGACGGAGAACAGGACAGGCGGTGCTTCTCGCCGCTGCAGTCGTGATGCTCTGCGGGTGCGAGGCCATCTTCGGGTGGTCCTACGACGACGGCGGGTCCACGGACAGCGTTATCGCGGAGTCCCGCTCGGACCCCGCCGCGCCGGCTGCGTTCAGGAACCGGACCCCGCTGCCGCAGTGCCCGGATATGGTGCTCATGCTGGGGCAGGAGCCCGGGCCGGAAGGCCTGGAGTGCCTTCAACACGGATACCTGAATGACGGCGCCGAGCTGGCAATTGCGCGGTCCACCGTCGAGGGCGACATGGTGGTCAGCTTCCACCGGGTTGAGGCGGGCGCCCCGGAACTGCAGACCTTCCACGATGCCACGCGGGACCGGTTTGGCAGCGGCGCCTGGAAGAATTCACCTGCCCCCTGCCTGCCGGGGCGGACAGCATCGCAGGCTGTATTGGTCCGTGATACTGGTTGCTTGGAGCGGCACGACTGCGTGCGGCAGGTTCCCCATCAACTCCGACACCGAGAAGGGCTAATGGCGTGACCCAGGAGATCGTGATTTCGTTGCCCTTCGAGGGCCCGTGGCTGGCGAGAAACAGTCCCGCCCGCCGGATTCCCAGTCACGGAACGAACCTGATGGGCAGTCGGTACGCCATCGACTTCGTCGGTGTGGACCAACACCAGCGGACCGCGAACCGCCGTGATTGGCGAACCTTTCTCTCCACCGAACCGGTGGAGAGATTCTTCGCGTACGGCCGGCCGATTCTGGCACCGGCCGACGGCATCGTCGTCCACGCGCACGATGGCGAGACCGATCACGCGGGGCGGCGCTCCCAGCTAACCCTGGTGCCCTACTCGTTGGGCCAAGCTGCGCGGCTCCGTCAGGGCGCGGCTGCCCTGGCCGGCAACCATTTGGTCATTGCGCTGCGGCACAGCGGCATGTTCGTTGTCCTGGCTCATCTGCGGGCCGGCTCCCTTCGGGTGGCGACCGGCGAGGAAGTGGCAGCGGGGCAGCACGTGGCCGACTGCGGCAACTCCGGCAACTCGACCCAGCCTCATGTGCACGTACAAGTCATGGACGGCCCCGACGCTTCCGGTGCTCGCGGCGTTCCGATGGCATTTCGGCGCTTCCGCGAATGGCCACGCGGGGCGAACCAGTTCCAGATCCGCGAGACAGGCCTTCCGGCGGAGGGGGCCGTCGTCGAACCGCTGTCCGTCCTGGCAGCGGACGCAGACACGCGTATGGACTCCTGATCCCTACGGCCGCCCGAGCGCCCGGTACCGCCAGCCTGCCGCCCGCCACACCGCAGGATCCAGGCAATTGCGGCCGTCGACGAGGGTCCTGCTCCGCACGAGCCCGCCGAGCCAGTGCGGATCCAGCTGGCGGTATTGCTGCCATTCGGTCAGCACCATGATCGCGTCGGCGCCCTCGGCCGCTTCCTCCACGGTCTTCGCGTAGGTCAGCTCCGGGAAGCGCAGCTGCGAATTATCCACCGCTTCAGGGTCCGTGGCCACGACGGCGGCGCCCTGCAGCTGCAGCTGGGCGGCGACGTTGAGCGCGGGAGAGTCGCGGACGTCGTCGGAATTCGGCTTGAACGCCAGGCCCAGCACCGCGATCTTCTTGCCAATCAGGGAGCCGTCGCAGACCTCGCGCGCCAGGTCCACGGTGCGGTTGCGCCGGCGCATGTTGATCTGGTCCACCTCGCGCAGGAAGCTCAGGGCCTGGTCCACGCCCAGCTCGCCGGCGCGGGCCATGAACGCGCGGATGTCCTTGGGCAGGCAGCCGCCGCCGAAGCCCAGGCCGGCGTTGAGGAAGCGGCGCCCGATCCGCTCGTCCAGGCCGATCGCGTCCGCCAGCTGGGTGACGTCCGCGCCTGTGGCCTCGCAGACCTCGGCCATGGCGTTGATGAAGGAGATCTTGGTGGCCAGGAACGCGTTGGCGCTGACCTTGACCAGCTCCGCCGTCTCGTAGTCCGTGACGATCCGCGGGGTGTTGTTGCCCAGCGCGCGCTCGTACACCGCGTCGAGGATTCCGGCGAGTTCATTGGCTTCCGCTCCGGCCGGCAGCCCGTACACGATCCGGTCCGGCGCAATGGTGTCCTGCACGGCGAAGCCCTCGCGCAGGAATTCCGGGTTCCAGACCAGGTGCGCGCTCGGGTTGGCTTCGGTGATCTTCTCGGCGAGCCGGCGGGCGGTGCCCACCGGAACGGTGGATTTGCCGACGACGACGTCCCCATCGCCCAGGTGCGGCAGCAGGTTGTCGACGGCGGCGTCCACGTAGCGCAGGTCCGCCGCGTTCTCGCCCTTCTTCTGCGGAGTGCCGACCGCGATGAAGTGCACCTGCGCGCCGGCGGCATCGGCGATGTCGGTGCTGAACCGCAGGCGCCCGCTCTCGCCGGCGGCCGTCAGCAGCTCCGGCAGGCCCGGTTCGAAGAACGGCGCCCTGCCTTCCCGCAGGGCCGCGATCTTGCGTTCGTCGACGTCGATGCCGACCACCTCATGCCCCAGCTCCGCCATGCACGCCGCGTGGACCGCGCCCAGATAGCCGCAGCCGATTACCGAAATCTTTGTTCCCATGAACCGGATACTAGGAGCCCAAGGTTCCAGCACATGAACGCCGCCTTAACACCGATGGTTGGCCGGGTGTGGCCCCGTGCCTTCACTGCTGGCAGACTGCAAAGCGTGATGCATCCAACGAATGCCTTCGGCCGGCTCTTCGCGGCGGCCTTCGCCGGCGTGAAGCTGTTCCGTCCGCACCGACCCATCCACCCCAAGGGCGCCCTGTTCACCGGCAGGCTGGAGAAGACCGGCGAAGGGACGTCCGGGATCGTCTGGCTGGACGAGCAGGGCACCGCCCTGGTCACCGCCCGGCTCTCCCGATCGCTGGGTTTCCCAGCCTCCTGGCCGGACATCATCGGCCTGGCCCTGCGCGTGCAGACCGGAGCCGGCGAGGCGGACATCCTGCTGGCCTCCACCGGCTGGAACGTGCCGGCCCGGTTCGCGCTGCTGATGCACCGCACGGCGGGCCGCGCCCGGCTCACGTCCCTCATGCCGTACCGGGGAAGCGGGGGACCGGTGCTGCTGGGCGCCCGGACCACCGGCGGGGATCCCGGCAGCCCCGGAACGGTCCCTGCCGGCACCGACTGGACGCTCGATCTGTTCCACGCCCGGCCAACCGGAGAATGGACCAGGTTCGGGGCACTTCACCTGACATCGGCCGGAAGCCAGGTGCCGGCGTCGTCCGCTGCTCCCGGCAGCACCCAAGCCGTGGATACGGACCTACGGTTCGATCCGATGCTGAATGTGCTGCCGGGCGCGGAAATCTACGGTTGGACCTGGCGGCTGCGCGAGCACTCCTACCGGCTGGCCCGGCGCTGACGGCGGCACCCGTCCCTCCCGCTGGTTCAGCAGCTGACGCTTGTTTGTCCGCCTCCCCCCGGCTGGCTCCGCAGCAGGTGCATGAAAAACGCGTTTTTCGTGCGTGAACTGCTGAGTCAACCGGGGCGGGAGTTCAGGTCAGGGTGATCCGCCAGCGCGGCGGGGCCCAGCCGATCGGCACATGGTGGCCGCTGAACTGGTCGCATTGGGTGCACCAGTAGCTGGTGCTGCCGGGCTGGATTTGTCCGGTGGGGAGCTGCTGCGGCGGCTCGTAGTCTTCAAAGACCAGGTATTCGTCCGTGCCGCAGGTGTCGCAGCTGGGTACCAGTTCGTCGCCGGTGCGCCCGTTCCTGCCCGGAAGCAGGTTGATGCCGCGGTCCTTGCCGGTATAGGCAACAGTCATTTTTCCACCTTCGCTTTCTGCCGTTGCCGACGGCGGCGCTTGAGTTGCGTCTCCGCCGGCCAGTGTCCTCTGTTCTGTTGTGCTTGTTCATCAATGCGCGCTGGCCCCGAGTGGCTAGCCGTCGCGGGGGTGCCGCGGCCGGCGCGCCCGGGCCTTGGCCTCCGCCAGTTCCTGGATCAGTACGGCGTTGGCTTCTTCCAGGCGCAGGACCATGAGGATTCCGGCCAGGTTGAGGCCAGCATCGAGGAGTTCGGCGATCCGGCGCAGCCGCACCAGGTCGTCCTCGCTGTACCGGCGGGTTCCGCCGCCAGTGCGCGCGGGTTCGATCAGGCCCTTGCGTTCGTACTGCCGCAGGGTCTGCTGCCCCAGACCGACCAGATCCGCCGCCACCGCGATTCCATACACGGCACGGGACCCTTCGGGCTGTTCGCCGGGCATGATCACCTCCAAAACTCCTCTTGATTCAAACTTACACCCGCGGTATAAAAAATGTGTACCAGCCAATACAGATCGGCGGGTACGAACCGAGAAAACCAAATAGTTGAGGAGGCTAAAAAATGTTGATGCGTACCGACCCGTTCCGTGAACTCGACCGCCTCACGCAGCAGGTTTTTGGCACCACCGCCCGGCCCGCCGCCATGCCCATGGATGCCTGGCGGGAAGGCGAGGAGTTCATCGTTGAGTTCGATCTTCCCGGCGTCGATCCGGCGTCCGTGGACCTGGACGTTGAGCACAACGTCGTGACGGTCCGGGCGGAACGGCCGAGCAAGACGGATGAGAAGACCGAGATGCTCGCCGCCGAACGGCCCCGCGGCGTCTTCAGCCGCCAGCTGATCCTGGGCGAGACACTGGACACGGACCGCATCCAGGCCTCGTACGACGCCGGTGTTCTCACCTTGCGTATTCCGGTCGCCGAGAAGGCCAAGCCAAGAAAGATCGAGATCTCCAGCGCCGGGACCAAGCAGGAGATCAACGCCTAACCCGGCGCGTCCCCGGTGGTCCCCGGCACCCTGCCGGGGACCGCCGTCGTCGAACTTGATGTCCCTGTCCCAGAGACTTCCGATGAGCCGCAACGACCCCGACTACTACGCCATCCTGGGGGTGGCCCCAACGGCTACGTCCCCGGAGATCGCCCGCGCGTACCGGCAGCTGATGCGGAAGTACCACCCTGACGTCCAGCCGCCTGGGCAGGACAGCCGGAACAGGGACTCCGACGCGGCGGCTCTGGGCCAGGTCATGCGCGCGTATGAGGTGCTCGGCGACAGCCGGAGGCGCGCCGAATATGACCGCGCCAACCGGCCCCGTCCGGGACCGGTTCCCGGCGGGGCTGCGCGTCCGGCTCCGGCCGACCCCGCGCACTTCGCAGGCGAGCCGCCTATCCGCGTCGGGCCGGTGTACCGGAACGGCCGGCTGTGGGAGAACCCCCCGGCCCGGTCCCAGGAGCCGGCCCGGCCCCAGAGGCCGAAACCCTACGATCCAGATCCCTTCGAGGAGTTGGCCGCGCTGCTGCGGCGGCTCCTTGGCTAGCGTGCCGTCACCTCGCAAAGGACACACCATGAACAGTTGGCGTCGCTATGACTCCACCCTCTTTCCGGTCTTCCATGAACGTTTCGAGGCACGCTGGGGCAAAGGCACGGCGCCGTTTCTGGATCCGAGCGTCTTTTTCCATGACCAGCCCCGCCCGCGGGCCCAGTGGATCAACATCGATACCGGCGCCGCGGTTGCGGTGGTGCCGATCTGGGAGGAAGAGGATCGCCAGCACCGTTCCTTCGGCGTTTTTTACCTGCCGCCGACCGGGGACATCTGGGTGCTGCGGCCGGACTTTATCCAGTACGTGGAGGCCGGTGACGAGATGGACGAGGAGCAGATCGCCCTGCGCAATGACGCGTTCCGGAAGGCCGTGGCGCATGCGAAGGAGTTCATTTTCGGTCCGGAAATGTAGGATCCCGCCCTCGGGTTGAGTCTGCTCAGGTCCTGGGGGGCTTCGTCGGCGTGTCTGGGCAACACGCCGCAAAAAGTGGCGACGCCACGGAAGAACCTGAGCAATCTGGGCCGGGCGCGGAGGGTGCCTTCGAGCTACCCAAGACGGTTGAGCGATCGGAGGCCGCCGTCCCGGTGCCGCAAGGCCTGCTGTGTGTAGGTTTTTTCCAATCTTCCGCTTTTACGGTCGAAGCAGCCGCCTTGGACTCGGGGAATGGGAGGATGGCATGAGCCGCCACGGCCCGCTGCGTCTCTTCCGTTCTGCCCTGATTACCGGCGCCGTGTTCTCGCTGGCCGCCGGAGGACACGTGCTCGGCGGCGGGACTCTGCCGCCGGTGGAAATTCTGATCGCGCTGACGGCCCTACTGCTGATGCCGGTGACCTGGCTGGCCGGCCGGCCGCTGTCCCTGCCGGCGCTGTTGGGGATTCTCGGGGCAGGCCAGCTGCTGCTCCACGAAGCCTTCACGGTGCTGTCCCATCCCACCGTCTGCCTGCCCGGGGCGCCGGCGGTCCATGCCGGCCATGCCGGTGCCGCCCACACTAATGCCGCCGCAGCGAGCGGAAGCACCGGCATCCACTGCCTCCCGCTTGAGGTCCTGGCCCCGGCCCAGCACGCCGCGGACAGCTTCGACCCTCTCAGCATGCTCGCCGGCCACGTGCTGGCCGCCGTGGTGACCGCCTGGCTGCTCAGCAAGGGCGAGGCGTCCCTGGTCCTGCTGCTGGCCTGGCTCCGACCGTCGGTTCCGATCCTGCGTCCGGCGGCGGTCCTTCCCGCCGGACCGCGGCAGTTCAGCCGCGACTCCGTCACCATCCCGGCGCCCTGGCGCAATCTGCGCACGGACAGCCTGCGGGGACCACCCACCGTCGTACTTCCCTAAACCCACAGTCCACAATTTCCCGCTGCCCTTTATCGGCGTGCCCGCGCACGCACGGCAGCGACCCGCGAAAGGCAAACCCATGAACACCCGAACCCCGCGCGCCCACAGGACCCTCAAGGCCGCGGCCGTCCTCGCTGCCACCGCCGGCCTCATGAGCTTCGGCCTCGGCGCTGCCTCGGCCCACGTCACCGTCTCGCCGACGTCGACCTCCGAAGGCGGCTTTTCGCAGCTGACCTTCAGCGTCCCGAACGAATCGGAAAGCGCCAGCACCAACAAGCTCGAGGTCACGCTGCCGACCGACACGCCGTTCACCTCCGTTTCCGTCAAGCCGATCGACGGCTGGACCGCGGAGGTCATCGAGTCCGAGCTGCCGGAGCCGGTCGAGGTCAACGGCGCCACGGTGACGCGCGCGGCCACCTCCGTGGTGTGGACCGCGGACGAGGCGCACCAGATCGGCCCTAACCAGTACCAGACGTTCTCGATCTCGGTCGGCCGGCTGCCGGCCGAAGGCACCACCGTGCTGCTGCCGGCGGCCCAGTCCTACACGGACGGGACCGTGGTGAACTGGAGCGAGGAGCACGTCGAGGGCCAGGATGAGCCGGAGCTGCCGGCGCCGTCCATTACTACGACGGCGGCAGGCGGGTCGGGCGACGAGCACACCGTTCCGGATGCATCCGCCGAGGAAGCTGGTGCTGACACGGAGGCGGCTTCTTCGGACTCTGCGTCCGACGGCGGCGTCTCGGCGCGGGCGCTCGGCTGGACCGGTCTGGTCGCCGGTCTGCTGGGCCTGGCCGCCGGCGGCACCGCCCTGGCCCGCACCCGAAACCTCCGGGCCTGAACCAGATTGCTCAGGTACTGCGGCACGGCTCGTCTTTTATCGGGCGAGTCGGGGCAACACGCCAAAGCGGCGCCGCAGTACCTGAGCAGACTCGACCGTGGGCTGGTGCGGACTTCCGTCCGGCAGGCGCTTCGGGTTAGGGTAGGCTCGTTCCAAAGATTGCTAAGCCTACTTAGGAGTTGTGCGATGACGGTTCAGTTCAAGACGCCCGAGGAGCTTTTCGCTTACAAGCTGGGAAGCGCGCTCAGGATGGAAAACGACACGCTGGACATGCTGGCCGAGCTGGAAGAATCCGCGCAGCGGAAGGAACTCAAGGACTTCTTCAAGCATCACCAGGAGGAGACCCGCGAGCAGGTCAGCAACCTCGAGAAGGTATTCGAGGTGCTGGGGGAGCCGGCCAAGGAGCACCCTTCGCCCACCACCAAGGGCATGAAGGAAGAAGGCAAGAAGGTGTTCGAGAAGACGGACGAGGCCCTGATCGACTCGGCGGTCCTGGCCGCAGCCCTGGGCACGGAGCACTATGAGACCGCGGTGTACGAAACACTGATCACCCACGCCGAGGCCATGGGTGCCAAGGAAGTCGTGGACCTGCTCAAGCAGAACCTGGAGCAGGAAACCCACACCGCGGACGAAATCAAGAAGTTCGCGCAGAAGGTCGCAGAGGAAAGCGTGCAGAAGGCCGGCGCGAGCAAGTAGTCCGCGCCCGCCCGGCACCATACGACCGCTAGAACCAAGGCGACGGCGGCAGGGGACCGGCCCTGCCGCCGTCGTCCGTTTACGTCAGCTGCGCGAACTGCTCAGTCTTGGCCACCGACCCGGAGATGATGATCTGGTCGTCGTCGTACAGCACCGTCTGGGCGGTGGTGTGCTCCCACTGGCCCCCGCGCCGCTTGACCGCCACCACCGTCACACCGTATTTTTCCCGTACCCCCAGCACCCCCAGCGGCCGGTCCTGCGCCACGGCCGGGACAGTGGTGCGGACCATGACGAAGTCGTCGCCGAAGTCCACAAAATCCTGGACCGCCCCGCGGACCAGGTGCGCCACGCGCCGGCCCATGTCATGCTCCGGCCGGATCACGTGGTGCACGCCCAGCTGCTCCAGGATCTCCGCGTGCGGTTCGCTGATCGCCTTGGCCCAGATCACCGGCTTGTTGAACTTCAGCAGCCGCGAGGTGGTCAGGATGCTGGCCTCGATGTCCGTGCCGATGCCCACCACCACACGGTCGAACTCGTGCACTGAGAGCTGGCGCAGCGCCTCCTCCTTGGTGGAGTCCGCCCGCACCACATGGGTCAGTTGGCCATTGAAGGACTCGACGATCTCGTCCTGCACGTCGATGCCCAGCACCTCCACGCCTTCGCTCATCAGTTCCAGGGCGAGCGCGCCGCCGAAGCGACCCAGGCCGATCACAGCCACCGAGTCCGCCTCGGCCAGCCTGTCCATGGACCGCGAGGAGAACATATGGGACCTAGCCAATCAGGGGCCTCTCTTTCGGGAATTCGTACAGCAGCGGACGCGAACGCAGGGCCGGGGCGGAGGCCAGCGTGACCGGCCCCAGCCGGGGGCGCGGGAGCCAGCTTTCGCCACATGGACGTCAGGCTACCACCGCCGGTGGCTGAGCGGCGGTGGTTGACCGCCGGACGGTCCACCCCCGCGTACAACAACTGGCTTGGGAATTCCTTGGGAGCAACCCCTAGTTTTGGGGGCCGATCCTCCCTCCACGGAGGGGTACAGCGAATTCGGCAGCGGACGCATGATGGAGTACTGATGCCCGCACATTCTCAGGAACGTCATGGAACCGAATTCAGTTACCCAGCAGCGGATAGTCCTGCACCTCCTTGGCAGTCTGCGGATCCAGCGCGGGGACGTGGTGCTTGGAGCGCACGACCTCGGCGGGATCAAGCCCCGCCAGATCCTGGAAATCCTGCTCCTGCACCCCGGCATCCCGGTCTCCAAGGAGCGGATCATTGAGTTAGTGTGGGGCCAGGACGCGCCGGGGGAGGCCGTCGCGACCCTGCAGAGCTACGTCAGTGTCCTGCGCCGGTTCCTGCAGCCCGGCGGATCCCGGAACGGGCCTCTGCAGACGGTGAATGCGGGCTATGTCATCGACCGCAGCATGGTGGAGTCGGACCTTGACCAATTCGATGCCCTGGTCCGCGCCGCCGAGCAGGCGCCGCCCGCAGCGGCCTACCCGCTGCTGTGCCGGGCGCTGCACCTGGCCGACGAACCCCTGCTGGGGGATGAACTGACGGCCGAATGGGCCGAGTCCGAACGCAGTCTGCACGCCATCCGGGTCGCCTCGCTGCGCATCCAGGCCGCGGAGACCGCCGTCGAACTGGGCAAGCCGGATGAGGCCATCCTCTGGGCGCAGACCGCCCTGGCCACCGACCAATTGAATGAACGCGCCTGGACCGCCCTGATCCTGGCGATGGAGCAGGCCGGCCGGTATGCAGAGGGGCTGCAGGCGTACGAGCGGTGCCGCCGCGGCCTGCAGCAGGAACTCGGCTGCGCGCCGGGTCCGGTCCTGCGCGACGCCTACACCCGGCTGCTCAGCGCCACTGCGGACACCGACGGCGACCTCTCCGAGGCGCTCTCGGCACTGCTGTACCTGCACGAACAGCTCAGCCAGGCTGGCGGCGACGGGGCGCCGGATGCCTCAGCGTCCCTCCGCGCTGCGGGTGATGTGCTCAGCAATTTCCTGCACAAGGCACTGGCGGCTGCATGAGCAGGTGCTCCGGTGCTGGCCGGGATAGGGCAGCGGTTGCGGGTGAATCGTTGTGACGGATAATACGGGTGGGAGCCGGCAGGCTTTGGAGCAGGTTTCCGCCAAACGCACACGGGTGGTCGTCGTCGACGACCACAGCCGGTTCGCGGAACTGCTGATCGGTGCGCTCGACCGGGAAGCGGACCTGGTCAGCATCGGGTGCGCCCGGAGCGCCGAGGAGGGTGTCAGTCTGTGCCTGAGCCTTCGTCCGGACGTCGTCGTCATGGACTACCACCTGGGCGACGGCGATGGCCTCAGTGCCGCCGGACGGATCCTTGCGCAGGCCCCGGCTACCGGGATTGTGATCCTCACCGGCGATCCGTCCACCCAGATTCGGGACGATGCCGCGCTGCTGGGCACCTGCTGTGTCCTGCCCAAGGGCGGCTCGCTGGCGACCCTGTTGGAGGCGCTGCGGAAGGCCCGACCCGCGGCGTAACTGGGTGACAGTCCCGCAACAGAGTGCAGTACGCAACAGAATGCAGCCCCGCTCCTGGTGGAGCGGGGCTGCAGACCGGTTGGGCCAGGTGGCCCGGTAGATTACTACGGCGCGGTTACGGTCTCGGCTTCCGCCTCCGCGTCGGCTGCTGCGCCGTCGCCGGCTGCGGCGTCACCGTCGGCCGGGTCGGCAGCGTCCGCCGGGTCAGCTTCGTCTGCCGGGTCGGCAGCCGGTGCTGCGGGATCCTGGATGGTGCCGAACAGTGCGTTCCAGCGGAACATGAAGGCAGCCATCGCGTCGCGGTTCACCGGCGAGGCGGGACGGAAGGTGCCGTCGGAGTAGCCGGTGGTGATCAGCTGGTCGGCCAGCCACGCGATTTCCGTGTAGAACTGGTTGTCGGTGGTCACGTCCGGGAACGGGGAGACCGCCGGCGGGGTGAAGTCCGGCGAGCCGGCCAGCCGGTACAGGAAGGCTGCCATCGCGTCGCGGTTGACGGACTCGTACGGGTGGAACCCGAGATCGGGGAAGCCTTCCGTGATGCCCTGCGTCTGGAGCCAGGCAATCTCCGTGTAGAACAGGTTGTCCGTGAAGACATCCGGGAACGGGGAGGTAGCCGGGTCAGCGAAGGCGGGCGAGCCCATCAGCCGGTGGACGAAGGCAGCCATGGCGTCACGGGCGACAGGCGTGGTGGGCCGGAAGGACCCGTCCGGGTAGCCGGTGGAGATGCCGTTGGTCTGCATCCAGTTGATCTCGTTCAGGAAGGGGTTGTCGAACGCCACATCGGGGAAGACCGATGACGGCGGCGCGATCTTGCCCTGGACCGTGAACAGGTTGGTCTCCAGGTCCGCCCCCGGACCGTCGACGCGGAAGAAGTTCGTGTCGTACGGGCTGCCCACCACGGTGTGCGGGATGTTGGCATCGCCGACATGGCCCTCCGGTGCGCCGGTGTCCCAGCGCAGGAACGGACCCACACGGCCTGTCATGGCCCGGGCAAAGCCGGCTTCGGTGCAGGGGAAGTCCATGCAGCCGACGTCCTCCGTGAAGTTGATTTCACCGCCGCCGTCGCCGTCGTCCGTGGCGACGAATTCCTCGACGCCGTAGGGATGGGTGACCGTGTAGGTCTCGCCCAGTTGGAGGCCGTCAACCCGGATACGGATCCGGGAGAAGACGATCTGTTCGCCGTCAATCACTTCTTCCGTGGCGCCGCCGAAGGCGGCTTCCTGCGCCATGACCAGGGTGGCGCTCTGGGTGCCGGTATCGATCAGCGCTTCGCCCATCCACCAGAAGGCTTCGCCGGGGAAGTTGTCCGGGAAGGACGCCGGCTCGGCGGGATTGGGCAGCGGATCCTCCAGCAGCACCGGGCATTCGGCCGGATCAAGGCATAGTTCCAGCCGGACCGGGGCCAGGCCGTTGGCCGGATCTCCCTTGTCCTCGAACCAGAGCGGGAAGCCGTTGTCCGGATTGACCGGTCCGGTGATGGCCAGGCCGCTGTTCGGCGCCGGGTCGCTGACCGTGACCGCGCTGGCCGGGACGGCGAGCATGGGAGCCAGGAGCGCGGCGCTGGCGACGCCGATGATGGCCCTGCGCCGGCGCCGGACCACGGCGTCGGAGGTAGCTGATCGGTAGAGCTGTTGGGGTTGAAACATGATGTTGAGCTCCTCATAGGGGGTGGTGTGGCGAGCCCGCGTTCCCCCGCGGGCCGCTGACTCCACTCTTTCGCCCAGAGGTTGTAAAAAAGTTTTGCTCTCAAGTTTTGTCATGTCCTGTCCGGCGTCCCGCCGGGGTGCCCACCCCCGGGGCAGCCGCCAGGGGTAACCACTCCCGGGAACGACCACGGGCCGAGACCCGGAAGGTTCCGGATCCCGGCCCGTGGATTACAGCCGGTGGTTCAGGTCATGCGTGACCCTGAAGCGATTTACCAGATGGCGTTGACGACGTTCCAGACGATGGTGTCGGCATTGAAGTTGAACTGGTTGCCGTTGTTGTTGAGGTTCTCGGCGTCCTGCTCCTGCTTCTGCTCCACTTCGAAGCTGGCGCCCTTGGCCTTGCCGTTGCCGTGGCCGTTGCCCTTGCCGGCGGGCGGGCCCTGGACGACGACGGACGCGGTGGCGGTGGCGCCGGACTGCGCGCCGGTCGCGGTGATCCAGTGGCGGCCCGGCTTATCGATGGTGATGTCCTGCTGGACGTTGCCGGAGGCATCCGCGGTGGCGGTGTAGGAGGCCGGGGCCTCGAACTTCAGCGGGACAGCGCGTGCCGCGCCGGCGCCGGAGCCGCCGCCGTTGCCGGACTGGTTGGAGGCGACCGTGATGGTCACGGTCTCGCCGGGCTCGAAGCCGGTGCCATAGAACGTAAAGGATTCACCGGCGGAAACGGTCGCGTCGGAAACGCTGCCGGAAACCGGGGGAGCAGGATATTCGGCGGCCGTGGCGGCAGCGCCGCCGGTCAGTACAAGGGAGCCGGCCAGGACAATGGTGGACAGAGTTTTTCTCATAGGTAGTGCTCTTTCCATCTTGGTTCGACGGCGTCCAGCACCTGTTGGGGGAGGGTGCCGTCCGCCTCGGGCAAACAACAGCGCGGACCGTGGAACGTGACCGCGCTGTTATCTTCGACGCTACCGAGAATGGGCTCCAGCGTCACATCAAAGCGGCAGAGATCATGAAATGTTAACCCGGTGTTCGCCTTTCCCTTGACGCTGTCCAAACGGTTGCCTAAGGTATGCGGCCAGCCCGAGATCGCTGAATGGTAAATCCGGCGTTTTTGCCCAGACCCCAATTTTAGGGGTGCGGTAAACCCCTCGTCTTGGGGTGCCCACCTTGGAATTCCCTGAGCATGATGGGTTCATTCATTCCTGGGGGGGACAAGATGAATAAGAATACGGCCTTGCCGCAGCCAATGTCAGTGCGGCTTATTGGGAACCTTCGCATTCAGCGCGGAGAAATGGTGCTTGGGGTGGAAAATCTGGGCGGGCCCAAGCCCCGCCAGATCCTGGAAATCCTGCTCCTACACCGCGGAACGCCGGTTTCGAAGGATGAAATCATCGACCTGCTGTGGGAGGGGCAGCCGCCGTTGGAGGCCCTGCCCACGCTGGAAAGCTACGTCAGCGTAGTGCGGCGGCACATCCAGCCCGGCCAGGGCAGGAGCGGTCCGCTCCGGACCGTGACCGGCGGCTACGTCATTGACCGCAGCCTGGTGGACGTGGACCTGGACCGCTTCGAGGATCTGGTCCACGCCGCCGACCAGGCTCCGTCTGCCAAGGCGTATGGGCTGCTGTGCGAGGCGCTGAGCCTGACGGAGGAACCGCTGCTGGGTGACGAACTGACGCCCGAATGGATCGCGGCGGAACGGGAGCTGCACGCAAACCGGGTCACGGCGGCCAAGACCCATGCCGCCGAGGTTGCCGCCGAACTGGGCAGGTCGGGCGAGGCCATCGCCTGGGCGCAGTCGGCGCTGGCCGGGGACCAGCTCAATGAACGGGCCTGGACCGCGCTGATCCTGGGCATGGAACAGGCCGGCCACTACGCCGAGGGCCTGCAGGCCTACGAGAAGTGCCGCCGCAGCCTGCACCGTGAGCTCGGCTGCGCGCCGGGTCCGTTCCTGCGGGCCGCCTACGCGCGGCTGCTGAGCGCCACTGCGGATGCCGAGGGCGATCTGGCCGACGCGCTGTCCGCGCTGCTGTTCCTGCACCAGCAGCTCAGCCAGGGCGGGAAGGCCGCGGTGCCGCGTGAACGCCGCGATGCCACCTCGATGTGGGCGGCCGGAAAGGTGCTCAACAACTTCATGCGCAAGGCGATGGCCGTGGCCTGACCCGGCGCCCAATCCAACCAGTACGACGACGGCTGGCGGCTTCCCCCACGGAAGCCGCCAGCCGTCGTCGTACTTCAGGTAGGGCCGATGATGAGAAAGGTTTCATGAAATTCTCATCCAGCTCTCACGGAACTTTCGGATAGTAGAGCCATCATTCGCGCCGTTCGGGGGAGTTCTGGCTGTGAGGCATTTGTGGCTACTCATGATTGTGCTGGCTCTGGGGGGAGCCTGCCTGCTGGTCTGGACGTCGGCCGTTGCCTCGGGACCGTCGGAGCCGCTGCCCGGCGTCACGATCGGGGACCGGCCCCCACCGGCAGTCAAGAGTGTGCGCGTTACCGACATCACGGCGGCGAAGCCGGCCTCATCCCAGGCCGCAAACGGCGCCGTAGCGGACGCCTTGTCAGACGCCCGCATCCTGCAGCTACCGCTGCCTCAATTGAATCGCCTGTATCCAGAGGAGACATCATGGACAACGGGAACCGGCCGCTGAGGATACGGCTGTTCGGCAGCCTGCAGATCCGCCGCGGCGACGTGGTGCTCGGCGCCTCGGACCTCGGCGGGCCCAAGCCGCGGCAGATCCTGGAGATCCTGCTCCTGCACCGCGGCCGGCCCGTCTCCAACGACCTGCTGATCGAACTGCTCTGGGCCGGCCATCCGCCGGCGGAAGCCCAGCCCACCCTGAAGAGCTACATCAGCGTCCTGCGCAGGTACCTGCAGCCGGGCCAGGGCAAATTCGGGCCGCTGCAGACCGCCAGCGGGGGCTACGTGATCGACCCCGGCATGGTGGACCTGGACCTGGACCGCTTCGCCGAGCTGGTGCGCGCCGGCGAACAGGCCCCGGCCCCCGCGGCGTACCCCCTGCTCTGCCAGGCGCTCGAACTGGCCGGCGAACCTCTGCTGGGGGAGGAGCTGACGGCCCAATGGGCCGAAGCGGAACGGAACCTCCATGCCGCCCGCGTCACCGCCGTGACGGTCCGTGCCGCCGAATTGGCGGCCGAGCTGGGCGTGGCGGACGAGGCGATCGGCTGGGCCCACATTGCCCTGGAGGCGGAGCCGTTCAATGAGCAGGCCTGGACGGCGCTGGTCCTGGCGCTGGAGCAGGCCGGCCGCTACGCCGAAGGGCTGCAGGCCTACGAACGGTACCGCCGCCGGCTCAACAGCGAACTCGGCTGCGCGCCGGGCACGCAGCTGCAGGAGGCCCATGCCCGCCTGCTGCGCGCCACCGCGGAGTCCGACGGCGATCTGTCCGACGCGCTGTCCGCCCTGCTGTACCTGCATGAGCAGCTCGTCCACGGTTCGCGTCCGGCGTGGACCGCCGGCAGGCCGCCCGGGGCGTCAGTGCGGGCCGCCGGGAATGTGCTCAACCGGTTCCTGCAGCGGGCGATGATGCTGGTCTGATCACCCCTCCTGCTGGTACACGTCCGGGATGCCGTCCCGGTCCGCATCCACCTTTTCCTCCGCCTCCAGCTTCCGGTAGTACCGGTTGCGGGGCCGCAGGATCACGGTGGCCAGGACCGCGGCCAGCAGCGACGCGGTCAGAATCGCCACCTTCGCGTGGTCGTTGTGCGCACTGCCCTCGCCGAAGCTCAGCTCCGCCACCAGCAGGGAGACGGTGAAGCCGATGCCGGCCAGGAACGCCATGCCGATCACGTCGATCCACTTCAGCGACGGATCCAGCTGCGCCCGGGTCAGCTTGGTCATCAGCCAGGTGATGCCGGCGATGCCGATCGGCTTGCCCAGCACCAGGCCGGCGATGATGCCCAGCGTCACGGTGTCCGTCAGCGCCGAGGTGAACCCGTCCGCCCCGCCGATCGCGACGCCGGCGGAGAAGAAGGCGAACAGGGGAACCGCAATCCCCGTGGACACGGGGCGGAACCGGTGCTCGAAGACCTCCGCCAGGCCCGGTCCGGCTTCCGGACCGCCGTTGGCCTTGCTGCGCAGCACCGGCACGGTGAAGCCGAGGACGACGCCGGCAATGGTCGCGTGGATGCCGGAGGCGTGCAGCAGCGCCCAGGCCAGGATGCCGATCGGCAGCAGGATCAGCCACGCGGCGCCGGCCTGGAGCCCGAAGAACCGCCGGTACTTCTGCGCCAGGAATGCATACACGGCCACTGGGATCAGGGTCAGCAGCAGCGGCGCCACCTGAATGTCGCTGGTGTAGAACACGGCGATGATGGCGATGGCAATGAGGTCGTCCACCACCGCCAGGGTGAGCAGGAAGATCCGCAGCGCGCTGGGCAGATGGGAACCGATCACCGCCAGCACAGCGACAGCGAAGGCGATGTCGGTGGCCGTGGGGATGGCCCACCCGCGCAGCGCTTCCGGATTGCTCCAGTTGACGACGGCGTAGATCAGCGCCGGGACCATCACCCCGCCGGCTGCGGCAGTAATGGGGACGACCGCCGTCCGGACCTGCCGCAGCTCCCCGGCGACGAATTCGCGCTTGAGTTCCAGCCCGACCAGGAAGAAGAAGATGGCCAGCAGCCCGTCGGAGGCCCATTGGCCCAGGCTCAGCTCCAGATGCCAGGGCTCGTAGCCGATCCTGAAGTCGCGCAGCGCAAAATAGCTGTCCGAAGCGGGGGAGTTAGCCCAGATCAGGGCGACGACGGCGGCCGCCACCAGCAGT
Organism: Arthrobacter sp. B0427-1-12; assembly: GCF_059092905.1. Classification (NCBI taxonomy): domain Bacteria; kingdom Bacillati; phylum Actinomycetota; class Actinomycetes; order Micrococcales; family Micrococcaceae; genus Arthrobacter; species Arthrobacter sp. B0427-1-12. Next base: position 67,146 of record NZ_JBNHIC010000014.1, read on the forward strand.
GCCCCGCCGATGGTTTCCTTGCGCAGGAGTTCGCCGATCCGCTGGGTTTCGGGCCAGTTGGTCCGGCCGAGGACCTTGGGCTTGGTGGCGGGTGCGGGCTGCTTGGCCATGGAAGGCACCTTTCGGTGGTCGGGCACGGAAAACGTCACTGCCGACCAGACTTCCCGGCTCACCTTCGAGGTAGTTTACACGCTCCGAGTACTCCGCCACGCAGCCGCGGCGATGAAGCCGGCCGCGGCACCCAGCGTGTTTGCCAGCACATCCATGGGCGTGGCAAAGCGCTCGCTGAGGAACGCCAGTTGGCCCAGCTCAATCACGGCAGACACCGCGAAGGCCAGCGGGACGGCCAGCCAGGCCCGGCCGCGCGGCAGCATCCAGGCCACCAGCAGCCCGAAGGGGACAAACAGCGCCACGTTCGCCAGCCACTCCACCATCCCGTAATTGACCCAGGACGGCGCACCCCAGGTGTGCAGTTTCGCCAGGGCGCGCTGGATCAGGTCGGCCGCCTGGCGGTCCACCGGCGTCGGCCAGAAGGTGATGGCCGCGAGGGCCATCAGGTAGGCGGCCAGCAGCGAAACCGGCAGCGCCGGACGGGGGCGAATTCGCGAAGTTTTGTGAATTGCCTGTTTCCTAACGGGAGGTTGCGAGTTCGTGCTGGGTCGGTGTGGCTGTATATTCTCGGTTTATGACAACGGGAAATACTGTACGCAAGGCCGTCATTCCGGCCGCGGGAATGGGCACCCGGTTCCTGCCCGCCACCAAGGCCATGCCCAAGGAAATGCTACCGGTGGTTGATGAACCGGCCATCCAGTATGTCGTTGAGGAAGCGGTCAAGGCGGGCCTGTCGGACCTGCTGATGATTACCGGGCGGTCCAAGCGCGCGCTGGAGGACCACTTCGACCGGACGCCGGTGCTGGAGGCGCTGCTGGAGAAGAAGGGCGATGCGAAGCGCCTGGCCGCCGTGCGGCATGCCTCCGAGCTGGCCGATATCCACTACGTGCGCCAGGGCGATCCGAAGGGTCTGGGACATGCGGTGTACTGCGCCCGCCAGCATGTGGGCGACGAGCCGTTCGCGGTGCTGCTGGGCGATGACCTGATCGATGAGCGGGACGAGCTGCTGACCACGATGATCGAGGTCCAGGCCAGGACCGGCGGGTCCGTGGTGGCCCTGATGGAGGTCGATCCGGCCCAGATCAGCGCCTACGGCGTGGCTGACGTCACCGGGCTGGACGGCGAGGGCTTCGTGAAGGTCAATAAGCTGGTGGAAAAGCCGGCGGTGGAGGACGCGCCGTCGAACCTGGCGATCATCGGCCGCTACGTGCTGCACCCGGCCGTGTTCGATGTGCTGGAGAACACCGCGCCCGGCCGCGGCGGGGAGATCCAGCTGACGGACGCGCTGCAGACCCTGGCCGCTGCCGAGGGCGAAGGCTCCGGGGTGTACGGTGTGGTCTTCCGCGGCCGCCGCTACGATACCGGCGACAAGCTCAGCTACCTCAAGGCCGTGGTCACCCTGGCCGTGGAACGGCCCGAGTTCGGCGAGGAACTGCGCACCTGGCTCAAGGACTTCGTCAGCTAGGGACGAGCTTAAGGTACGACGGCGGCACTCGGCGAGTGCCGCCGTCGAACTTTTTGGGGGCCCTGGGCTGGCCGGGCTATCGAATATCTGCTTACTAGTTATTTTGTCACTGCTGGAACATAGCTTCGAAGCATGGAACATGTAACGGTGAGAACAACGACCACAGGCAAGCCCTTCGCGATCGACCGCGGTGGCAGGGAATGGATCGTCGGCGCGGAACCGATCCGCTGGTATGAGCGGGTCAACTGGTGGGAGACGGAACGGCGGATGCCGATCGGGGGCGGGCTGGCCGCCCAGGTGGAGGTGTGGCGGGTGCAGGCGCGCATCGGCCGGAACCCGCGGACCCCGCTGCGGACCATGGAGCTGACCCGGGACCTGGCCGGGGCGGGGTGGAAGCTGCGGGCGGAGTCGTAATTTCCGGGCAGGCCATTGTTGCCGGCCGCGGCGGCAGGTAAATTCGGGCCCAGTGCAATTATCGTCCGGGGGAGGACATTATGAAGCCGCGCCGTTTTTCGTTGGGTCTTGCCGGGGCATTGCTGTCGCTGGCGTTTTTGGCACCGTCCGCCGCGGTCGCGGCCGACTATGACACGGACACGGCCTCCAGCCTGCAGGTGGTGGTCAATAAGCACCGGCAACTGGTGCCGAGGACGTACGTGCCGGCGCCGTTGACCAGGGTCAACGGCGAGCGGCTGCGGGCGGAAGCGGCGGACGCGTACAAGCAGTTCACCAAGGCTGCCAAGTCCGCCGGCGTCAACGTCGTCCCCATCAGCGGCTACCGTTCCTACGGCCAGCAGCAGAATCTCTACGAGGACTACGTGGCCCGGTACGGTCTGGAAACCGCGGAGGACCTTGCCGCGCGCCCCGGCTACAGCGAACACCAGACCGGACTTGCCATGGACGTGGGCAACCCCGGTGGCGTCTGTGCGCTCCAAGCCTGCTTCGCGGACACCCCGGTCGGCCGATGGGCCGCGCAGGAGGGCTGGAAGTACGGGTTCATCATCCGTTATCCCGCCGGCAAGGAGACGACCACCGGTTACACCTACGAGCCGTGGCATCTGCGGTACGTGGGCGTTGAACTGGCGACGGACATGCGCACCCAGGGGATTACGACGCTGGAGGAGTACTTCGGGCTGGGCCCGGCACCGGATTACCTGGGGCCGTACCAGCCGTAGTCGCCCCGGTCAGGCAGCCGCGGCCGGCAGCGTGATGGTGAACGTGGTGCCCTTGCCCAGGGTGCTGTCGCAAGCGATGTTCCCGCCGTGGCTTTCCACGATGGTCTTGGAAATGGCCAGGCCCAGTCCGACGCCGGGAATCGCCGCCTTTCGCGCGGTGGGGGAGCGGTGGAACCGGGTGAAAAGCTCTCGGCAGTCCTCCTTTGACATGCCCATGCCGGTGTCCTGGACCTGGCAGATGATCCTGCCGCCGTCGTCCGTGCCGCCGTCGTACTGGCCGTCTTCGAACCAGGCGCGGACGGTGACGGTGCCCCCGCCGGGCGAGTACTTGATGGCGTTGGAGAGCAGGTTGTCCAGCACCTGGCCCATGCGCACCGGATCAATGTTCGCGGTGACGCTGTCCGCGGTCCGGTTCACCAGATCGATGCCGGCATCCGCGGCGTGCCGGGACGCGGCGGCCATGCTCTGGCGGACCACCTCGGCCAAGTCGGCGCGGCGGGGCCGAACCTCGATGGAACCGGACGCGGAGGTCAGCAGGTCCGAAACCAGGCGCTGCAGCCGCTCGGCATTGCGCTCGATCACGTGCAGACGGTCCAGGTCCTCCCCCTGCGTGCCCTCCTCCTCCATCATGAGCTCCACATAGCCCAGGATGGAGGTCAGCGGCGTGCGCAGCTCGTGGGACACATTGGACAGGAAGTCCTCCTTGGCGGACAGGGCATTGACCAGGTCCGTGACATCGCTGAAGGCGACCACTGAACCTTCGTAAGTGCCGGCCTCGTCCGTCATAGGGCGGGCCGTCGTCGAAACGACGCGCTGCCCGGGCTGAGCGCCCAGCCACACCAGGTAGTCCTTAAACGTCTCTCCATTGATGACCCGGCGCACCGGGCGCTGGTCGACCGGCAGCGGTTCCTGGCCGCCGTCGCCAAAGAGCAGCAGCTCGGATTCGTTGGGATCCGGGTTGTCCGGGGGAGTGGCGAGCCCGTGGTGCTGGCGCTGCTGACGGTTCATCAGGATGTCATGGCCGTCCGCGTCCACTGCCAGCACACCCACGCCTACCGTATCCACGATCGCGTTAAGCAGCCGCTCGTGCCGGGCCGTTTGCTCAAGGGACGCGCGCAGCTCATTTCTGGCCTCAGTGAGGAGTCGCTGCTGCTCGTCCATGCTCGCCGTTACGGCGGAGACCGAGATGGCGATGCCCAGCATCATCAGCGGCAGCAGCAGCGGCGCGGTGAGATCCTCCGCGGAGACGGCGCCGCGGATGAACAGCGGAATCCACACCATCAGCAGTGTGCAGAAGGTGCCAATCCACACGGACAGCCGCGGGAACTGGCCGGAGGCGGTCAGCCAGAAAACAGGGAAAACCGCTAGCAGGCCGACGCCGGAAAGCTCGGCCAGTGACCCTTCGCGGGTCAGTCCGATTGCCACGAAGTCCAACAGCGGGATGGACAAGAAACTTGGATACCAGAGCCGGTCCCAGGGAATAATGAAGCACAGTAGGAACAGCAGCGCATGCATGGCCAGGCCCGCCTGGAACAACGGGTTTGCCAGGGCCGTCGGATGGAATGCCAGGGCAAGGATGATCACCAGTACCATGGAAACGGTCAGCGGTAGCTGGCTGAGTACCACCCGGGCCCGCAGTGTCAGGTCGTGGAAGTAGGCATTGGTGGTCAGCTTCGCTACCGTATTAAGGACCGCCGAGCCCGAACTGAACACTCGCAGTTCCCCCCTTTGATTGCCGCGTCCGGCTGGATGCTGAATTGTTACCGCGGCAATTTTCAGTATAGGAGGGGGGCGTAGACTTAGTTAACAAGCAGCGCCGGCCCCAGACCGGCAGCTCTCCAGAGGGCGGGTTTCTGCAGGGGGTAGAGGATGAACGACCGGCGAATCGCCGTGGTGGTCGAGGATGACGCCGACGTCCGCGGGCTGCTCGAGGGTGTTCTCACGCAGTCCGGCTTCGAGGTGTATGCAGCGGAATCCGGACTCGACGGCGTCGAAACGGTCCGCCGGCACATGCCCAGCGTCATCACCCTGGACCTCGGCCTGCCGGACATCGACGGTTTCGAAGTCGCCCGGCGTGTCCGCCAGTTCAGCGACAGCTACATCATCATGCTCACCGCTCGCGGGGACGAACTGGACACGGTCGAAGGCTTCGCCTCCGGCGCGGATGACTACCTCACCAAGCCCTTCCGGCCGCGCGAGCTGCGGGCCCGGGTCAATGCGATGCTGCGCCGGCCCCGCGCCGATGCCCTGACGGGTTCGACGGCGGCCGCCCCGGCTGCCGCTGCGGCGGCGCCTGCCGCTTCTGCCGCCCCGGAGAAGAACGACGGCGAGACCCTGACTGACGGGCACCTGGAGCACAAGGGACTGGAGCTCAACAGCGCCACCCGGCTGGCCAGGCTCGAAGGCCGGCCGCTGGAACTGACGCGGACCGAATTCGACCTGCTGCAGGCCATGCTGGAAAGCGGCCGGCGCGTGCGCAGCAAGGCGGACCTGGTCCGGCGGCTGCGTGCCGAGGACTACGACACCGGCAGCTACATCAGCGATGCCGACGAGCGCGCCGTCGAAGTCCACATGGGCAACCTCCGGCGCAAGCTCGGCGAGAACCCCCGCGACCCCCGCTGGCTCAAGACCGTCCGCGGAGTCGGGTACCAGCTCGCGCCGTAGCGGCTACCCCCACCCGCGCAAATACTCCCGGCGCAGCAGCGTCATCGTCTCATTCCCGCACTGCCCGATCGGTGATAACGCCGACGCAGCCTCCGGATCCCGATGCCACCGGATGTCCTGCTCCATGCACCCCGCCAGATGCCCCAGCCGCGACGCGCCCACCATCAGGCTCGAGGACTTGAGGCTGAGCACCGCGTCCATCGCCGCTTCATGATCCGCCAGGACGACCGCCGACGTCAGCCGCTGGAAGCGGCAGCCCCACATGTTGACGTAGGAGCGGACGTAGTCCAGGCACAGCCCCTGGTCCTCGAGTTCAAACTGCAGCTGCCGCAGGACCGCCTCGGAGACCAGCGGGAGATCGTGCGACGTCAGTACAGCCACTTCGTCCTCTCCCAATAGCGGTTCCTCGAGCTCATTTATCCAACAGTAGCCCCGGTTTTTGGCGGATTGCGGGGAGTGAGAGAATCTTGCGCAAACCTTTCAGAAAGAATGCATTTGCCTTGAGTCCGGGCCCTGAGAATTGATCCAGGCTGGGGGAGACCGCGACCCGGGAAGTGCATTGTTCCCGACGTCATCCCGGGTGAGGCGTCTCTCCCAGCCGTCAAGATCCACCATCTATCGCACTGTTTTCTGGGTTCTCCAATCCGAACTGGACGTGTCGCTGGTGCATCTGCTGGACGCCGTCGGCGGCCGGGCTCGGCTCACAGGTGAGATTTCTGAGGTCCCCCGAGGGACCAGGATCAAGTGGACTGTGGAAAGCAGAGGCAAGCGGCAGTATCAGCACCTGACAGAAATCGCCGCTGATCTCCCGGACGGGCTGCTCTTCGATCACGGCATTGGAGCAGTGTCAGGGCATCTGGCCAAGGAATTCTTCAGCGGGCCGGAAATGCGTCACCTGTCCAATGTATTGGGCGCCGACGAGATGGTTCATGCCATTGGTGTCGGCTACCGCAGTTCCCTCTTGGGAATTGTCGCGATCACGGACGAGCGCATGATCTTCCTGGAAAAGAATTTCTGGTCGGAGGATATTGCCTATTTCTATCTGGACGCCATTCGCTCCGTCTCCCTGACGAGTACTCCCCGCGGTGAATCCCTGACCGTCACCCCTGATGGCATGACCGCTTCCATCACCGGGCTCGGAGACGGCCAGGGCCAGAGGATCACGGAAGCTGCGCAAGCTGAACAATGCCCGGACTCGCTCTTCCGGCCGGCTATCCGCTGATTGGATAGCGGATCTTGAGCGCATTGCCGAACTGAAGTCCCAGGGTCACCTGGATGAGGAAGAATTCGAGCAGCAGAAAGCCGGCATCCTCGCCAAGTTGTGAGCCGCGAAACGAAAAAGCTTTCATCGAGGTTTCCTCTCGAAGCAGCCTTGAGTTGATTCGGGATTCTGGGAAAATCTTGAGAGTTTCTTGTTGATGAACTGGGCCCTTTCTTGAGACTGATCTAGCAAAGTTGCTGTTATCCGCAGGAACAACAAGCAAAAAAGTGGGGGCTCAACATGAACAAGATGACAAAGGGCGCAATCGCTACGGGCGTCGGCGTAGCACTGCTGCTCGGCGGCGGCGGGACGCTGGCCGTGTGGAACACTACCGCATCGGCGGGAGAAGATGGCGGCAAGATCATTGCCGGTGATTTGAACTTGGCTGCCGCTGGCGGTAGTTGGAAGAGCAGCCTAAGTGGCGACATTAACATCGACACACACCAAATCGTTCCGGGCGAAACGCTGACATTCACTCAAGCCCTCACCGTCACGCTTAAGGGCCACAATATGCAGGCAAGCTTGGAACTTGTAACCCCGGACAATCTTGTCTCCAGTTTCGAGGAGGGCAACGTTCAATTTTCCGATTTCAAGCTGACGACTGCCAGCCGTACAGTTTCTGACTCGGTCGCTGATTCTGTGATAAAGGTCAGCGGTTTGAAGCCTGAGGAGTTTTCAGACACAGCTCTTAACGCGACCGCTTCAGTATCCTTCACATTCAATAACATTGTTCCTGATCCTTTTGCCTCAGACGCCAACAGGGCGGATACGAAAGCTGAATACAACTTCAGCCAAGTTGGATTCAAACTGGAGCAGGAAACTCCCACCCCGACGGAGTAGCCCGAACCACCTAAACATTGATCGATAAGCGCTAAGCGGGCGTTCCCGCCTGTATCTCGGAGAAGGTAATGCGAACCAAGACGACACTGAAGGCACTCGCTCTGGTGACTGCCGCCGTCGTACTTGGTTTGCTGAGCGTCCAAGGTAGCTATGCCCTGTGGAATCGGATGGTGTCGGCGAATGCCGGCACCATCCAGGCCGCGGATTTTCGGGTAGTGCTAACGGACATGAAGTCGGGAACGGCGTACGTCAATTCTGCAAGCGTTCAACTTACCCCATTCTCCGGGGGATTGCTTCCGGGAACATCCGTTTATGCCGGGGTCAAGCTTTCAAATTTCACCAACGCTGGATCTGATTTCACTGTCCGCGCGGACTCCGGACAGGCTGTGATAGCAAACCCAGAATTTTTGGGCTACCTGACCGTTAAGTCCCGTGCCTCGACTACTGAAGCGTGCCCGGTGGGTGGTTATACAAGTGAAACGGCTTTTGTTGATCAGATCGCGAAGGATGCTTCTGCCTTTCTCTGTTTTGAGATTTCACTGCTGAACACCGCTCCGTCTTCGCTGTCGGGAAAGACAACCGCCGTCAACATCCCTATCTCTGTGAAGCAAAACCAGTTCTGAACGGATCATTATGACGGTAACAATCGCGAAGCCCAAGCGCGGGGGACTGGTTGGTTTCCTCGGCCGGTCCTTGAGCCTGATCGCATTGTGCGTGAGCGGATTCGCCGCCATCGTCCTGATCGTCATTCCTCTGCTGTCAGGTTCGCAGACATACTCGGTCCTGACGAGTTCCATGGCGCCGAAGTACCCGCCGGGAACCTTCTTGGTGGTCAAGCCGGAGCCCTTTGAGTCCCTGCGCCTTGGCGACGTCATCACGTACCAGATCGAGTCCGGCAGGCCCGAGGTGATTACCCACCGCATCGTGTCGGTGGGGACGACTCAGACCGGAGACCGGACGCTGATCACCAAGGGCGACAACAATGACGTCGAGGATGAATTGCCGGTTCAGGAAGTCCAGGTGCGGGGCAAGCTGTTCTACGCCGTGCCCTATGTGGGTTGGGTCGCGAACGCGCTCGGCCAGAGCGACCGGAGCGCCGTCATCAACTGGGCTGCTGTGGGCCTGATTGGATACGGGGTGTTCAGCATTACCCGAGCCATCATCATTGCCCGGCGCAAGAGGAAGGCGGCATGAACCTGGTAACCCGCATCCGCCGGCTTCCGGGCTTCACCGCCGCGGCCGTTGCGTTCTGCGTGGTTGTCCTCATGGGTGTTGGTGGCATGGCAGCCAATGCGCTGTGGCATCAGTCCGCAACGGCGAGCGTTGCCGTCCAAACAGCAACGCTGGGACAAATTGCGCCGCCGCAGTGTAGTGACAAGAACGGCACGGCGACTGTTGAGTGGACCGGCGTTTCACCTGAAGCCGGGTACGTTGTCCTGATCAAAGAGGGATCATCGGTCTCGCCTTCAGAACCGACGTTCGAGACGCGCGCCGTTTTCAGCCCCACCAGCAGTTCCGGCTTTATCGGCAAGTTACTTGGAGAGTTGGGTGCTCTCCTTGGAAAAGAGAAAATCTTCGAAGTCTCGGTTCAGCACTATTACAGTGGCTGGACGGGGCCCGAAAGTACGTCCGTGCGCGTAAAGGCTGCCGGTAGCGCGTACCACTGTGTGAAGTGAAGCGGCCGCTCATTGCTCCAGCAGAATGCCCCCGATCACAAGGATTTACCAAGCACCCCGGCGCACCATAAATGTCATGAACCACTTGTTAACCGACGAGGTCTTCGCCGTACACGGCGTCATTACTGATACTCATCCGATCGACTTCTACGGCCTTGGGGTGGCCGGGGCGATCGACCGGTTGACCGTTCCGCTGCGGAGCCGCGGCGTAGTGGTGCACTTTGAAACTCCGCACCACGGCATGGAAGTGGACAGCAGGTCCGCGATGCTGCTCTACCGGGCGGCGCAGGAACTGCTCAGCAACATCTACAAGTTCGCGAACGCCACCACGGTGACTGTCCGGCTGGCCGCGGTCAGCCACGGCATCCTGCTGCAGGTGCGCGACGACGGGGTCGGCTTCAACGTCAAGCTAGCGACCACGGGCAAGCACCCCGGCCTGGGACTTCGGCTGATGCGAAGCACCGTCGACCTGGCCGGTGGCCGCGTGGACATCATTTCGACGCCGGGACGCGGCACCTGCGTGACCGTCACGCTCCCGCTGGATTGAACACTGCCGGATTGAGACCTAACTGCCGCTTTCATCCATAGACCCGCGGGAGCGGCGGCCCTATCCTGATGCTGCCGGCTGCCGATTCCCTAGGCGCCGGTTGAGGATCGGACATGATGCGTTTTCCGCCCGATGCGGTTCTCACCGCTGCAGTAGTGCCGGATACACACCCGTCGGTCTTTTATGGCCTGGGGATGGCCGGGGTGATGAACCGGCTTGCGGTCCCGCTGAGGCGGCGCGGCATCGCTGTACGGCTGGAAATGCCGCGACACAACATGGAGCTTGAGTGGAACGCCGCCGTTCTGCTCTACCGGGCGGCGCAGGAGCTGCTCGGCAATGTCCTGGAACACGCAGGCGCGCGGACAGTGATTATCCGCCTGAGGCCGAGCAACCATGGGGTCCAGCTCAGGATCTCCGACGACGGAGTCGGATTCGACGTCCTGCGTGTGGCCGCCGCCAAACGGGCAGACCAGGGACTTCGCGGGCTGCGCAGTGCGGTCGTCTTCGCCGGCGGCCGCTTCGCCATTATTTCGACGCCGGACGCCGGCACGTGCGTGACGGTGACCCTGCCGCTGAGCTAAACGCCCCGGATCAGCCCTGGTCAAGCGTGCGTCGGGCTTCGGCCTGGTCAACGAGGCCTTCTGCGACGAGCCAGGTGATGGCGTGGTGGCGCATGCGCTTCTCGTGGAAGGCGTACCAGTCGTCCCGGACCTTCGGGTGCATGTGGAGGGCGTCCTTGAAGCGGCGGAACGGGCGCTTTCCTTCGATGGCGTGGATCAGGGCGGCGCGGATCTGTTCGTCGTCGAGCGTGGCGATGAAGTCCTCCATGTCCCGGTAGCCGCGGTGTGAGTCGGCTGACGGGATGGGAACTGCACCGTGTTGTTCCAGCTCCCACGTGGGGAAGGGATCATCAACGCACTCGCCGGTCATTTCGATCTGGCCGGTTGTCGGGTCCAGCCACCATTGGGTCTCGAAGGTGTCGCTGAATTCCATTGCCGTCATCAGCATGTCCATGTCGATGGCTTCAATGCTCACCATGAGTGCCTCCTGTGCGGTCAGCAGGGGTGGAATCAAGCCTAATCCTGGTGCAGCGGAGCCGGTAGCCGCTTTGCCCTGATTTCGTTGCTGGGTGCCGGCACGCGCGTGACGGTTACCCTGCCCAGGGACTAATCTGCAAAGGGATGAAGGAGGCGGCTATGCCCGAGCAGCAATCCCCGCAGGAAACCGTCCGGCAGTTCCTTCGCGCTTTGGAGGAGCATGACGGAAAGAAGGCGCTGTCCTACCTGGGCAACGGCGTCGTGTACCGGAACATGCCACTGCCCGCAGCCCGAGGGACGGCAGCGAAGGCCCAGATCCGCGCCTTTATGAAGCTGTGCACGGGCTTCGAGGTCCAGCTCCACAACATCGCCGCCGAGGGGCCGATCGTGCTGACCGAGCGGACGGACGTCCTCAAGGCGGGGCGTTTCCGCACGTCCTTCTGGGTCTGCGGCACCTTTGAAGTGCGGGACGGGAAGATCGTCTACTGGTGTGACTACTTCGACTGGCTCACCCTGCTGGCCGGATCCGGGGTGGGCGGGGTCCGGGCACTTGCGTCGGTGCTCGCCGAGAGGGCCCGTTCCGCCCGCGCCGCGGGGAAGTGACCCAAGGGCCGACGACGGGAAATCAGCCGACGAGCGCGCGGATGCCGATGATCGCCGTCGCCAGGCCCAGCGTCAGGGAGATGCTGACCAGGAACAGGTGCACCGTGAAGAACCTAGTGGCCTTGCCGGACGAATCGCGGGCACGCGGGTCCTTCATGACGCGCCGCAGGAACGCCGGCCACACGATCAGCGACCACACGCCGGACAGGATCAGGATGAAGGCAAGGAAGGGATGCAGCACCCTCAGGCACCTGCCTTGTCCAGCCAGGCCTGCACCTGCTGCGCCTGGATGTTCAGTGCCTTGGCCATCATCGGCTCGGCCGCCTCGGCGATCTTGGGGCCAATGAACGGAATGCTGGACGTGACCTGACCCTCAAGCTCCACGCGGGTGCCGTCACCCTCGGGCACCAGGCGCTGCACCGCGGAAACATCCACGGGCACGCCGGCCACCGTGATCTGGACATCGGCGGTGCGCGAACCGTCCGCGGCGGGCGCGGCCCACTTCTCGGTCTGGGTAACGTTGAGGCTCTCGCCGATAAACTTCTTGGCAAAGTCCGGCAGCCGGGTCGTCGGCATGGCGCGCACCACGGTCAGTTCGAACGGGCCGGAGATCGCGCCGTCCACCTTCACCGAAGTCAGCGTCCCGCCCACGTGCTCGCTGGTGTGCTTCAGGAAGGCCTCATCCGTGAATACCTCGGTCACTTGCTGGACGCTGTACGGCAGGGTGGTCGAAGCATTCAGGGCCATAGTCTCTCCAAGGATCTCGGCGTTAAGTACGACGCCGGCGGGCTGGGTTCTGTGCCCATCTTAGGCGCTGCCGCACGGCTTGGTCCGCATTGCCGTGCCGGATACAGTTCCTTTCCATCTCAATATTTGCAATCGCTTGTATTCCTCCGCACCCGGTGGTACTACGGAATCGTAGGGGGTCAAGCAGCGTACCCGTCGACCTCGGGGTAGGTCTTCGGAGGCCTCTGTTGCTTCTTCATGGGCACTGGAGATGACCCATCATGAAGATGACGAGGCGCGAAGCCCTATTGCTGGGCGGGCTGGGAGCCCTCGGCGCCATCAGCATTCCCTTTTCCCCGATCGCCGCGAAGGACGCCAGCGAACTGCCGTCGGGCAGCAGGCCGGTGCCATTCCGCGCGGCCTTCCGCACGCCCCCGGTCCTGCAGCCGGTCCGCACGGGGACCGATCCCGGTGACGGGCAGCCGGTCCACTTCTACGATCTGACGGAGCGGATCAGCAGCCGGAACATCGTACCGGGCCTGGCCACCACCATCCTGGGCTACAACGGAATCGCTCCCGGGCCAACGATCAGCATCGACCAGGGGACCCATTCGGTACTGACCGTGCACAACCAGCTGCGCAGCACCCATCCGGTCTTCGGCACACCGACGTCGACCTCGATGCACCTGCACGGCTCGGTGTCCCTGCCGCAGTACGACGGCTATGCGAACGACCTGTCCGAACCGGGCTTCCGTAAGGACTACCTGTTCCCGAACCGCCAGCCGGCGGCAACGCTCTGGTACCACGACCATGAGGTGCACTACACCGCACAGAATGCGTACTCGGGCCTGGCCGGGATGTACCAGATCCATGAACCGGCGGAACGGGAACTGCTGCCGCAGGGCGAGTTCGATGTGCCGCTGATCCTGCACGACATCATGCTGGGCGCGGACGGCAACCTGATCTTCGACGACCACTCCCATTCCGGACTGTGGGGGGACATCATGCTGGTCAACGGTGTGCCGTGGCCGGTGATGCAGGTCAAGCGCCGGGTCTATCGGTTCCGGCTCCTGAACACCTCCATTGCCCGGTCCGTCCGTCCGCGGCTTAGCACCGGAGACCCGCTGGTCATCGTGGCTACGGACGACGGCATGATGCCGGTGCCGCAGGCGGTGGACTCCTACCGCCACGCCAACTCCGAACGGTATGAGTTCCTCATCGATTTCTCCGCCTACCCGGTGGGCACCAGGATCGAACTGCTTAATCTGTCCAACAAGAACAACATCGACTACGACGACACCGACAAGATCATGGCGTTCGACGTCGCCGACGGGCCGTTCGATACGCATGCCAACCGGATTCCGTCCACGCTGGTGCCCAGCCCGGTGATGGGCCTGACCGAGGCCCAGGCCGTGCGGACCAGGCACCTGCGCTTCCAGCGGCACAGCAGTGAATGGACAATCAACCAGGAAACCTGGGAAGACGTCACTTCCAGCAACTTCCAGCATGCGATCGCCAACCCGGGACTGAACGACGTGGAGGTGTGGGAACTCGAGAACAAGTCAGGCGGCTGGTTCCACCCGATCCACCTGCACCTGGTTAATTTCCGGATCCTGGGCCGCGACGGTGCACCGCCGTTCCCCTGGGAGCTTGGCCCCAAGGACGTGGTGTACCTGGCGGAGAACGAAACCGTGCGCCTGGTCACGCGCTTCGGACCCTTCCAGGGCCGGTACATGATCCACTGCCACAACGTCCCGCATGAGGACCACTCCATGATGAGCCAGTTCCGCATCGGCCTGCAGGAAGGAGAGCCGGACCCCAACGATCCGATCCTGGCCGCGCCTCCGGTCTTTGAAGGACTGGCGGCTTAGCCAAGGCTGAGCGAGGTTCCGCCGGTTTGGCGAACGCCGCCGATATACTGCCAACGTCGTTCCTCCGGCCCGCGGCAGGCCAGAAAGAGAAGCATGGCCTGATGCGGAACTCCACGGCGGCAAAGACTGCCACAACATTGGCCGCGGGGGCGGCTGCGCTCGCGCTGCTGGTCCTGGCCTTCCGGATCTCTCCGGTGCACGGCCTGGACTTCAACGTCTACCTCACCGGCGGCCAGCGGATCCTCGAGGGTCACGGGGACCTCTATGTCGAGGGCCGGGGCCTGCCCTTTACCTATCCGCCGTTCGCCGCGCTGGTCTTTACGCTGCTGGTGCCTCTCGGGCACGACGCCGGCGTCTGGCTCTTCACCCTGGTCTCGCTGGCGATCGCCGCGGCCACGGCGCTGCATGCCGTCCGGCATTTCTTCGGCAGGCAGCGCGTCCGGGACGTGCTGGACCATGCCTGGCTGCGTCCACTGGCCATTGTGGTCTTCGGCCTGATCGTCCTGCTGGGTCCGTGGCGGGAGACGCTGGGGTTCGGGCAGATCAACATCCTGCTCTTCGGCCTGATCATGGCGGATTTCCTGGCGGCCCGCCGCGGCTGGCCCACCGGACTGCTGACCGGAATCGCGGCCGGCCTGAAGCTGACGCCGCTCGTGTTCGGCCTGTATTTCCTGGTGCGGCGGGACTGGGTTGGCCTGCGGAATATGGCCGCGGGTTTCCTGGGCACGGTCGCGGTCGGCCTGGCGGTGCTGCCGCGCGAATCCGTCGACTACTGGTTCGGTCTGCTGGCGGACACCTCCCGGATCGGCGGCGCCGGCTATGTGGACAATCTGTCCGTCAAGGGCGCCATTCTGCATTTTGCCGGCCCCGGGTACGACGTCGATCTTCCGTGGCTGCTGCTCTCCCTCGCCCTGGTTGCCGCCACCGCCGTCGTCATTAAGCTCGCCGACGACCGCGGACTGAACCTGGTCGCCGTGGCGGCGACCGCGCTGCTCATGGTGCTCATCTCGCCGGTGTCCTGGTCCCATCACTGGGTCTGGGTTGCGGTCCTGCTTCCGCTGCTGGCCCGCACGGTCCGGGACCTGCCGACGCATTACCGGGGGCTGCGCCGGACCGGGGCGGCGCTCCTGGCGGTCTCCGTGCTCGTGTTCTTCTATTCGCCCAAGACCATCGGCATGCTCTTCGGCGCGCCGGACCTCAACGCGCAGGAACCGGAGCTGTGGCTGATGGCCTCCAGCGCCGGCGTGTTCTGCGGCGTGGCCATGCTGCTGTACTGGCTGGCAGTGCTCTGGTCGAGCGCGGGCCGGAGCAGGTGGCCGGCACGGTGCAGCGAGTCCGTGTCCGCACGCGGGCCGGAGGGTCGCGGCGCTTAAGGTTGGGCGTTCTTCCGTAGAGCTGAAAGGAGGGCCTTTCCGGTGGGTCCGGAAAGGCCCTCCTGCACTCTGGGCGGGGTTAGCGGGTGCCGCGTCCGCGGTCCTCTTCGCCCCCTTCGACCTCGACGTGCTCCTTGGCTACGTCGGCCTGCACCGTTTCGGTGCCTTCGACCTGCTCCTTGCCCAAGGACACCTTCTCCGCGCCGACCGTTTCCTTGCTGACGACCGGGCGCTCCTCGCGCAGCGTGACTTCCGTTTCCTCCTCGCCCAGCGGAGCACCGGAGACCTCTTCGCCCTCGCTGACGGGGGTGCGCTCCACCCGTACTTCCTCGCGGGAGACCGGAACCTGGACGGTCTCGGTTTCAGTGGTGACGTACTTGCGCAGGCGTGCGCGCCCCGCTTCCCGGGTTTCCGTTCCGACGTTAAGCTGCTCCTCGCGGCGGATGACCTCGGCCTCCGTGTCCGTGTCGCGGTCGGTTCCGCGCTCGGTGGTCCGTTCTCCTCCTGCCGTGCCCGTGGTTCCGGCTGTGGCGTAGCCGCCCTGGCCCGCGTAGTAGGCGTAGAGGCGGTCCTGCTCCTCTTCGGAGAGGTGCTCATCCGGATCCATGTTCGGGGCGTCCTTGACGAAATCCTTGGTGTACGGCACGTACAGATCGCCGTTCTCTTCCCTGGCGTCCTTCACGGGAACGAACGTTTCCTTCGTTCCGAACAGTCCGGTGCTGACAGTCACGAAGGTCGGCTCACCGGTCTGGTCGTCCATGTACAACTGCCCGACCTTGCCGATCTTTTCACGGTCCTGCCCATAGACGGTGGCGTTCGTCAGGGTGTTGGCATCGAAGTTTGCCATGGTGAACTCCTTTGGTTGGCGGGTAGTGACGGCGGGCCGTCCCATTAGTAAGCCCGCTTACTATCCTCCACTTTTGGCGGCGAAACGCAACCCTTGCGGTAACCGGACCGACGGCAGCGGCTCATGTCCCGGCGGCGCGGCGCCCCGCGGTACCATCAGGAACATGCTCAGCACTCCCGACGCCCTTGGCCTGATCCTGGAGCTGCTGACGTGGGTGGGACTTGTCCCCGGCCTGCTGTTTCTGCTTGCCGCCGGCATTGTGCGGCGGACCCGCACCGACTGGCGGAGGGTTGACGCTGTGGCTGTCCTGTCCGAGGGCAGGTCTGGGTACCGCTGGTTCGGGCGCGATTACGAAGTCCATGAAGCCTGGGCGGCACCCGGGGAAACCGACGCGCCTAAGCCGGGGACCGACGTCGTTCTCTATTACGATGCGCGCAATCCCCACCGCTGGCGGCGCGACCTCCCCGTCCATCCCGGCAGGGTGCTGCTGGTCCTGGGACTGGTGCTGACCTGCGTCGGTGCGGCCGCCGCCGTCGCTGGCTTCCTGCTGCTGATGGCAGCCTGAGGGCCGGCGGTCAGAAGCGGGTCATTGCCAGCCAGACGACCAGCAGTGTGACCAGGGACAGGACGGCCAGGCCGACAATCGGCAGGGCCCGTCGGGCCTGATGCTGTTCTTCGAACGGGGAACGTGCGTGGTTTCTCTTGGCCATGGGTCTTGGATATCAGCCGCGTCTGGGAAGAACCTTGGCACCCACGAAAAGCTCCGTGGGGGAGGGCTACTGGTCCTTTTCCCGGTTGACTTCCGCGTCGATCATGGCGCGGATCTGCTGCAGCGTTTCGGGGGAGAGGTCGGCCAGCTGCCGGGCAGCGAAATTTTTGACCTTGGCCGCACGCATGGTCCGCAGCAGCTCGAGCTGAGCGGAAATGCGCTCCGGCAGTTCAGCGTCTTCCTCCAGTAGGAACGACTCGTCGACCTGGAAGAAACGCGCCAGATTCGCCAGCAGTTCGCGGTCGCGCGGGTCCGGGCCGGTGCCGGCGCGCATGTATTGCCAGCGCGCCCGGGACAAAGGAGTGCCGGCCTTGGCCATGGCCTCCTGGATCTGCGGGAAGCTGTACGGTTCTCCGCCCTCGGCCACCATGGTGTCCATGAGCAGGTCCAGTTTGCGGGACAGCGCTTCGCTCGAGGGCATGCCCTCTTGCCTGTGCATGTGCTCAGATTTCCTCTCGGATTACAGTCGGCAGGTGAACCTGGTTCCCGACAGACCCCCTGCAATCTCGTGATAATCCTAGGCTACGGCCAATCGGCCGGCGTCAGGCGCGCGGCGCGCGTATTTAGATATACGACGGCGCCGGGCCGAGCTTGTCCTCCACCTCCTGCAGCAGCGCCGACTCCTGGTCCGAAAGCAGCGTCTTGCCCGCGGCCAGGTCCGCATCACGGATCTCGATGAACATGCGGTGCAGCCGCTGCCGTGCGGGTGCTGCTTCATTGACCGGCAGGTGCCGGACGCCCCGCTGGACCACCGTCCGGTTCCACAGTTCCTCCACCGCGGGCAGTGCGGCTGCGTGGTAATTCCGCTGTTTCCTGCGTGCTGCATTGGAAGCGGCGGCCGGTACGGCAATGCCGGCGCAGCACGCCATGGATGTCAGGCTGGCCAGGACCACATAGATCCCGGACAGGACAAAGACGATCCGGGGTTCGATGCCCATGAACCGGGCCGTGAGCGCCAGCAGTTGGGAGGAGCAGCCGATCAGGGCCAGCAGCGATCCAGTGCCAATGAGGATGAAGCCCGTCTTCATTGCCCCTGTCATGGCCGGCACATACCGAATGGAGATCATCATCAGGCCGAAGAACACCCACAGCAGGTACAGCACAAAGGAAACGCTGAACACCAGATAGGGCACGTGCAGGGCCGTGCCTCCATTGAACTGGGCCTTGGCCGTCTCCACATCCATCAGAAGGTAGGACACGATCTGGACCGCCGTGGCCACGATGAACGGGACCATGCTGGAAGCGAAACGCAGCGTCCCGGGATCAGCGGCCTGGACCACCGCACGCCGCAGCAGGAACAGGCCCAACTGCAGCGACAGATGGATGATCAGTGCGGTCAGCAGGATGCCGCCCAGCACGCTTTCGGCAGCGGCGTAGACATGGGCTTCATTCAGGGTCATGGCCAGCAGCCAGAACAGTGCTGCGTAGAAGACCGGATCCCGGCGGTTGCGGGCCAGTGCGCCCGCGCGCACCACGACGCAGGCGAGCAGCACGATCTCCGAGGCGAAATACAGGACCAGCAGGAAAATCATCCAAAGACCTCCGTGAAGCGGTGCGGCTGCCTCCGGGCGTGAGCGCCGGAGGTGCGGATCTGCTCGGCCAGCAGATCTGCCAGGACTTCGGCTGCCATCTCGGTGACGTTGCCGTGCTTGCCCCGATGCAGGGCCCGGACCACAGCGTCCGGCTCCAGATCCGGGAAGAGCCCGGCGAACGTGTCCGCCCGGAATTCTTCATGCTCATGGTTGAGCAGGATGTGGCTGAACTCGTGCAGCACGATCTGCTGACGGTGCATTTCCCCTGTGGTGGCGGCGTGGAAGATCAGGTCGACGTCATCCAGGCCGAACCACAGGCCGCAGATGTTGCTGTTATCCAGCGCAGCCATTTCCTGGACAATGATCCGGCGGCCACGGAGCGACTCCAGGTGGCTTTGGATCGATTTCAGGGAAACCGGTCCGGACAAGGAAAGACCGGCAAACGTATCCTGCGCGTTGGCGGAGGCTTTCTCATAGTCGCGCAGATACCGGTATTCCTGCGCGGGCGAGCGGTGCGAGCTGTTCATGGCGACGTAACCATAGCAGTCGGAGACGCCGGAAAATCCGTGGAAAGCAACTGCTGCGCGGTAAGGTATCGCATTTTTGCGGCGAATTGCAGCGTCCCCGATGCGGAGCAGCCCTGGGTTTGCGGGATACTCGGTCGAACTCAGGCGCATCCGTCCCCGCTTCCGGCGCCGTAAACCTAGGCTGATTGGACATGTCCAGCATTTGATGGTTTTATTTATTCTGTGCGATGCCACCTTCCGGAGGATTATTCCGGTTCATGCGGCTGCACCTGAGACGAACTATGCCATGGGAGTCTCGTTTTTTGGGGGAGCAAGGAGCTGCCGGACCGTTGTCCGGCGGCTCCTTGCGGCTTAAGCCAGGTATCACGCTGGGAGGCATCAAGCCGCTAATTCATAAGGATGATGAGCAACCGGTTGTTTTTTTAACTCGGCTCATGTACTGTTTTTTCTGTTGCCCCACCGTGGCAGTCCCCCAAATGCCACGGCGGGGCAACTTCTTTTAAACGTTCCTCCGCGTTACCCCGTGAATCAGGTGGGGCGCCGCTTGGGCGGCTGCCGGAGTCGTAAGTACTTGGGCGCGGGAGGGGACAGCCGGCGGCTGCGCCGTCCAGTTCGTACGCCTCACCGAAGACCTTCAGCACGGTCCGCGTCGATGGCCTGTTCCAGGATCGCCTGATGCGGCAGTTTGGAGTTCCAGCTGCGCGTGGCGATCCTGGGTGCTGCTTCTTTCCCGGCCGATCAGTCAGTGGAGTCTCCCTGGCTGGTGGCTCTGTGAGTACGGGATTATCCAAGCATCTGCGGCTATAGTCGGCTCCACATTATCCGTGAACCAGTATTGGGAGCACATGTGGACGCGGGCCAGCAACGCCAGCCGGAAGTCGCCGTCGACCTTCGCGGGATAGGCAGCGGCATGCTGGCCGCCGTGGGTGGGAAGGCGCTGAACCTGGGGCTGCTGACCGCGGCCGGTCTGCCGGTTCCCGGCGGTTTCTGCCTGACGACGGCTGCCTACCGCGCTGTGGCGGCGGGCGCCGGGTTGGCCTTGAACGGTCCGGCCTTGAACGGTCCGGCCTTGAGCGGTCCGGCCGGGACAGGTCTGGACGGGATCCTGGCCGAGCTGGAGAGCCTGCCGCCGGACGACACCGCGGCCCTGGCCGCGCTGGCCGGCCGGGTCCGCCGGCACCTGCTGGCCGCTCCAATCCCCGCAGCGGTGGCCGAAGCAGTCCGGTCAGGCCATGCCGCGATGGGCGAAGGGCCGGTTGCGGTCCGCTCCTCCGCGACGTCCGAGGACCTGCCGTTCGCCAGCTTTGCCGGCCAGCAGGACACCTACCTCAACATCACCGGCGCGGACGAGGTGCTGGACGCTGTCCGGCGCTGCTGGGCCTCGCTCTGGACCGACCGGGCCGTAACGTACCGTGCGGCCAACGGCATCGGCCAGCGCGCGGTGAGCCTGGCCGTCGTCGTGCAGGAGATGGTGGCCGCCCGCACCGCCGGCGTGCTGTTCACCGCCAACCCCGTCACCGGCCGGCGCGTGGAGACCGTGATCGACGCCGCCCCAGGACTGGGCGATGCGGTGGTGTCCGGCGCGGTCAACCCGGACCACTTTGTCCTGGAAACCGCCTCGGGAAAGGTGCTGCAGCGGCAGCCCGGGCAGCGGACGGCCAACGACGCCGGCCCGGACGGCGCGCGCGGATCCTGCCTGGCCGACGCGCAGCTGCAGGAGCTGGCGGACCTCGGCGCCAAGGCCGCGGAGATATTCGGAACGCCGCAGGATGTGGAGTGGGCGATCGACGGCGCGGGCAAGGCCTGGCTGACGCAGGCCCGGCCGATCACCACGCTCTACCCGCTGCCGGACGAAAACGGGCCGGCCGGAACCCAAACCGGCGACACGCAGGCGGACGGCGAACTGTCCGCCTACATCTGCGCCAGCCTGATGCAGGGCCTGGTCCGTCCGGTGACGCCGATGGGGCTGGCCGCGTTCCGGCTGATGGGCACGAAGCGGGGGCCCTGGCTGTACCTGGAGGCGGGCCAGCGCCTGTACCTGGACCTGACGCCGGTGCTCCGCAGCAAGGCCGGCCGGCGGAGCACGCTGAAGGTCCTGGGGATCGCGGACGCGGCGTCGGTGCCGCTGCTGCGCGTCCTGGCCGACGACCCGCGGTTCGCCGGGGTCAAAGCCCCCCGGGGGAGTGGTTCCTGGGGCAGTGGTTCTTGGCGCCCGGAGTTCGCCCGGCTGGGCGGCAGCTTCGCGCTGCTGGGGCAGCTGCCGGCGGGGTTCGCCCGGGCGATTTTCCGGCCGGATTCCGCCGTGCGGCAGGCCCGGGACTTCGGTGCGGGACTGGCCGAACGGCTGGAGCTGCCCGAGCCGGCGACCGCGAACCAGCGGCTGGCCCACTGCGAACGGCTGCTGTCCCGCGAGGTGTACAGGCTGATCCCGGCCGTGCTGGCGGCGCCGGCCGCCGGGTACGCCCTGCTCGGCGTGGCCCGCTGGCTGCTGCGCGGCATCGCCGAACCGGGTGAGCTGCGGGCCGTGTTGCGCGGCCTGCCCAACAATGTCACCACGGAGATGGACCTGGCGCTCTGGGAGGTGGCCGTCCGGGTGCGCGGCGACCCGGAGTCCGTTCGCGCGTTCCGTCACCTCACTGCCGCGGAACTTGCTACCGCTTACGACGCTGGCCGCCTGCCCGCCGTCGTACAGTCCGCCGTGCTGGGGTTCCTGAAGCAGTACGGCCACCGGGCGGTGGCGGAGATCGACCTTGGGGTGCCGCGCTGGTCCGAGGAGCCGGACCACATCCTCGGCGTGATCGCCAACTACCTGCGGCTGGAGGATCCGGAGCAGGCCCCGGACCGCCGGTTCGCGCGGGCGGCACGGGAGGCGGAGGCGGCGGCGGAGAGCCTGGCGGCGCGTGCCCGCGGACCGTTGCGTGCCCGGGCGGTCAGGTTCGGGCTGGCCAGGGCACGGCAGCTGGCCGGGCTGCGCGAGCTGCCCAAGTACGACGTCGTCCTGCTGCTTGCGGAGGTCCGGCGCCAGCTAGCGGCGGTGGGGAGGGAACTGATGGATGCCGGCCGGATCGCAGCGGCCTCCGACATCTTCTTCCTGGATTTTGACGAGGCGAAGGTGGGCCTGCGCGGCGCGGACCTGAAGGAGCTGGTGGCACAGCGCCGCCGGACCTATGACTTCGAGCTCCGCCGCCGGCACGTTCCCCGGCTGCTGCTTTCCGACGGCACCGATGTGGAGGCCGCCGTCGCTGCGGCGGCGGGAGCCGGAGCCGTCGCGGGATCCAGCGCGGCGGGCGATGGCAGGACCCTGACCGGCAGTCCGGCGTCGGCCGGTACCGCGACCGGGAAGGCTCGCGTCATCCTGGATCCGGTGGGCGCCCACCTGGAGCCGGGGGAGATCCTCGTCGCGCCATCGACCGATCCGGGCTGGACGCCGCTGTTCCTGACCGCCGGGGCGCTGGTCATGGAAATGGGCGGGGCCATCTCCCACGGAGCGGTGGTGGCGCGGGAATACGGGATCCCCGCGGTCGTCGGCGTTTTCGATGCCACGCACCGGGTCGCCACCGGACAGACCATCACGGTGGACGGCGCTGCCGGGACAGTCGTAATCGGGGACGGTGCCGCGCCGAATTAGAACACGCCATACTGCGACACGCCGGATTGTCCCAAAGGTCATCCCAAGGTTTTTGGTGAAATATTTTGCCTATGGCCACAATTTCGGTGCCGCCGCCTGTCACCGGCCGGCGGACAATGTCAGCGTCCCGGGAGCGACGCGCTGTACGGACTGCAGTGCGCGATTCCCTGGTGATCGGGCTGGTCGCACTGATTGTCGTGGCGGTTCCGGCATTCCTGTGGATCCGCCACGTTGCCATGAGCCAGGAGCTGAATACTTTCACCGAGCGGAGCCAGGTCCTTGCCGAGCAGACCCTGGCGCCACTGGTGGACGAAAGCCTGCTGGCCGGCAATGCTGAATCGCTGGCGGCCCTGGACCGGGCGGTTGATGAGCGGATCGCGGAGGGTTCCCTGCTGCGGCTGAAGATCTGGGATTCCAGTGGCACCATCATCTACTCCGATGAGCAGCGACTGCTCGGCGAGCGGTTCCCGCTGCCGGACTCAGTGCAGCAGGCGTTCCAGGCGGATGCCTCGACTGCCAGCATCACCACCGCCCAGCGGCCCGAGCACCTCTACGAGTCGGAGTTGGGGACGATGGTGGAGATTTACACCTCGGAGGTCTCGGCGGCAGGGGAGCGGCTCATCTTCGAGGCCTACTACCCCTCCGACGCCATCATCATTACCCAGCAGGGACTGCTGCTGGCGCTGTTGCCGGCGGCCGTTGTCGCGCTGCTGCTCATGCATGCGGCGCAGGTGCCGCTGGCGGCACGGCTGGCGCGCCGCGCGCAGCGTGCTGACGAAGCTCGGCGCAAGCTGCTGGGCGATGCCGTGGAGGCATCCGCCGTCGACCGCCGCCGGATTGCACGGAACCTGCGGGACAGCGTGATCCAGGACCTGGCAGGACTGAGCTACGCGCTGGAGGCGCTCGAGCCGCGCGCCGGCGATGACGTGCGGTCGCTGATCATGCAGGGCCGGACCATCCTGCAGGGGGACGTCAAGACCGTCTCCGGCATGCTCACCGAACTGAACTGGGTGGACTTTGACCGGGTGGGCCTGGCGGATGCGCTGGCGCCGCTGGCGGACCCGCTGCGCGAGCGGCAGATGCAGGTGCGTCTGGAGGTGCCGACCGTGCTGGAGATCGACCGGGCCTCGGCAGCGGTGCTCTACCGGGCGGTCCAGGAAGCGCTGTCCAATACGCTCAAGCATTCGGGGGCGCGGAACGTGACCGTGGCACTGTGCCGCGAGGATGATACGGCGCGCCTGACAGTGACCGACGACGGAGCCGGTTTCGACGCCGAGGCTCCGCGGCATGAGGAGCATCTGGGGCTTCGCCTGATCCACATCATCGTGGGCCAGGCCGGCGGGACGATCGACATCAAGTCACAGCCCGGCAAGGGAACCTCCGTCAGCGTGGTGCTCCCGCTGGACTAGCAGCGCTGCCTGGGTCAGACGTTCAGCGAGGCTTCCGCGTCCGGGTAATCTTCGCGCAGCGGCGGATACGCCCCGGGCTCCGGGCTCCAGGACAGGGAAATCTGGACACCCGTTCCGGCTTCCCGGAAGTTGATGTGCAGGTTCTGGTCGTACAGGTGCTCGTGTTCGATGTCGAAGCCGCCCGTCCGCGCCTTCGCCAGGAGGTGCTCGAGCGCGACTGACATCGCCCGGCCCCAGTCATGCGGATTCTTACTGGTTGCAATGGCGGTGCCTGAAAACTTTTTGTCCACAGAGCCATTGTGCCCGGAGACTGTGATGAAGGGAACAGCCTCCGGTGCGGATTGCCCGGCCCCTATTCGGCCGACAGGACCGGACCGCCGTTGCCGGCTGAAGCAGCTGCCGGTACGGCGACCACGATCGGTGCCGCGGTCAGGTTCTCATCCTCGCCCAGCGAGCGGACACTAAGGCTCCTGATATTGGGCGGCAGGCCCGGTTTGAAGGTCTGGAACACGCGGGTGCCCGCCCGGCCTGAATCCTTGCAGACGTAGTGCGTTCCCAGATGGTCCTCCAGGACGAGGTCCGGCATTTGGTTTTCGTCCTCCACCGGGCAATGCGCAACAACGACGATCTGCTCCGTCCAGACCTCCACCGAGGTGACGACGTACTGCAGTCCACCGTCCCCGTGGTAATCCAGGTTCTGTGGTACGAGCACGTATCTGAGTGCACCGGATGCTGCTCTTGAATCCTCCATGAGCTGGTCCTCCAAAAAAGTTAGAGAACTATCTTAAACCCCGAGGCGTGGTACCGGCAGGGGCATGACGGTCACAATTGCGCCGCCAAAATTTTCAGTCGGGTTTCTTGACGGTGCGGTAGTCGAAGTAGATGAAGTGGTCGCTTGGGCCGCCAGCGGGCCGGACGCCGATGTCCTTGCCGTTGATGACCGCTACGACGCCTTCAATCCTTCCGTTGAAGGGGTCGTCTCCGACCACGTAGTCGCCTGTCCTGAACGGACTCCGCAACCTGAAGAACGCATTCTTTGCCATTGTTCCCCCTAGAAAATGACGAAGCAGGTACAGCAACGTTAGACGAGTAGAATGTGGCGGAGAACACATTCGGGCCATATGACGCCGAGAGGCTGTTTGTGACGGAGCTGAGCCAGTATTTTCCCAAGGCATTCCTGACACAACTGATGCAGGGCGGCGCCGGAAAAGGCCGCCGTAGGTGCGGCGTTGCCTTGCCTAGCGGGTCCGGCGTCGTTCATCTCAGGCGGGGCCCCGTAACGGACGATGCGGGGCCCCGCTGACAATCCCATAGAGTTTCCGAAAAGGGCGGACCTGATGGTGACAAGTATCCAGGCCGGTGGAGTGGACCTTGAAGGCGACCTGGTCCTGCCGGGCGGTGCGGAGGCGATCGTCCTGTTTGCCCACGGCAGCGGCTCGAGCCGCCACAGTTCGCGCAACAAACGCGTGGCGGCCCAGCTGCAGCAGGCCGGATTCGCAACCCTGCTCTTCGATCTGCTCACAGCCGAGGAGGAACGGATCGACGCCGTCACCGCCGAGCTGCGCTTCGATATCGGCCTGCTGGCCGAACGGCTGGAAGGGGCCACGCGGTGGCTGCGGGACCGGGCGGAAACCCGGGACCTGAGGCTCGGATACTTTGGCGCAAGCACCGGCGCGGCAGCCGCGCTGGTGGCGGCCTCGAGGGCGGAGGATGTTGCCGCCGTCGTATCCCGCGGCGGCCGCCCGGACCTGGCCGGCCGCGAGGCGCTCGGGCAAGTCGCCGCGCCGACGCTGCTCATCGTCGGCGGCAGGGACACCCAGGTGATCGGCCTCAACCGGTCCGCCCATGACCTAATGCGGTGCGAGCGGGAGCTGGCGATCGTCCCGGGCGCCACGCACCTGTTCGAGGAGCCCGGGACGCTGGACGAGGTCGCCCGGCTCAGCTCGGAGTGGTTCAGCCGGTTTATGTAGGGCTGCGTTCGCTGGATAGACTTACGGCACCATCCCCACCCCCCTGACTGTATGGAGGACGAATGTTCAGGCCCGGAGCGCCGATCGACGAAGTGGAGCGCGACGTCGAGGCGGTCATTACCGATCTTGTGCACGAGCTGGGGGAATTGTCCGAAGCGGACCCGGAGCCGATCGGCGCCGAGGAGCGGGCCTACATTAAGGCCTTCTCCAATCTCCGTGCCAACCGGGACAAGGACCAGGCCGCCATGCTCACGACGGCGATCAACCGGCCCAACCTCGCCGAATCGCTGCACTACCTCAACCGCCAGCTGGACGAGGACGACCTGGATCCGAAGACGCCGTCCGGAATTATCGGCATTGTCGTGCGCCTGGCCATGGACGGCCTCTGGGTGAGCGACCTGATCGATGCCACGCGCTTCACGTCCGCGCAGCGTGAACGGCTGGTGGCGATCCTGACCCGCATGACCTACATCACCGATGAGCAGCTGGAAGAGCTCATGGCATCGGACGGGCGCCGGCCTGCCGCGGGGAAGCACGGCGCCACCGCAGCGAAAAAACCCTAATCCCGGCCGTCCGCCTGCGGCCCGGCCTCTTGCGGCCCATCCCCTTGCGGCGGGCGCTGCAGGCGGATCAGCAGGTCGGCGGCCACGTCGCGCAGCTTCTGGTTGCGCTGTTGCGATGTCCGGGCAAGCAGCGCAAACGCCTCCTCTTCACCGACGCCATGCAGGGCCATTAACGCACCCTTTGCCTGCTCGATGGCGGCCATGCTCTGCCGGGCCCGGGACACGGCTTCGCGGGCGGCAGCGCCGGATTCCTCCCGGCGCAGGTCCGTCACATCGCAGATGTAGCCCGTGACGCTGATGCTGCCGTCGCCGGTGCGGCGGCCTTCACCGACGCTGATGACGTAGCGGGTGCTGTTCGCGGCGGTCACGATCCGGTGGTAGTCCAGGAAATAGCCGCCCCTGTCCGCGAGGCGCTGCAGCAGCGCGCAGATCTTCGGCCGGTCCTCGGGATGTTTGTGGGCCAGCAGCAGCGCCACCGTGGGCACCACGTCGCCGGGCCGGAACCCGTAGATCCGGAAGGTCCCCTCCGACCACTGCAGGCGCGGTTCCGCCGTATGCCAGTGGAAGGTTCCGGTGGGCACGGGGCCGCCGGCGAACTCGCCCGGCTCCCGGCCCGCGGCCTCCGGTTTCGCCATCGAAGCTCCTGCTGTGTTCAGTGGGGCTGCGGGTGCGGCGCCGAATCGTGGCTGACGACGGCGTCGGCCAGGTAATGTTCGACGGCTTCCTCGCTCACCCTGAAGGTGTGGCCGAAGCGGACCGCCTCCATATCCCCGGAATGCACCAGCCGGTAAACGGTCATCTTTGACACGTTCAGGCGGGCCGCTACATCGGACACCGTCAAGAAGATCGGGCTCTCATGCTGTTGCTCTGCCATCGTCCCCCCAGGATTCCGCCACGCGAGCATGCCCACTGTTCCGCAACACGCCCTGCGTGAACTTGTAACCCCTAACTGTATGCCACACGGTGTGAGTTAGGTAACAGACGCGCCGACTTGTTCCGCTGCCACCCCGGAGCCAGCAGGCCGGCCCCGGAGCCAGCAGGCCGGAGCCCAGTTTGCTCAGGTTCTTCCGGCCGAAGCGCGGTTTTTGCGGCGTGTCCCCCGGACACGCCGCAAGTCCTGGCAGTACCTGAGCAGACTGAGTTGCGGGCAGGAGGGCAGGTGAGTCGGCGGGGGCCGGGGCGGCTAAACTGTGTCCGTGCCCGTATCATCGCCTTCATCCCCGGTGCCTCCGCCCCGGCGGGGTAAAGTCGCCGAGAAGCTCCTGCCCGGCGGGACCGAGCCGGACCCCCGCTTCACGCTGGCGAATGAACGCACCTTCCTGGCCTGGATCCGCACCGCCCTCGCTTTCCTGGCCGGCGGCATCGCCATCGAGGCCTTCACTGCGGATATCTTCATCGAGCCGGTCCGTAAGGGGCTGGCCATCCTGCTGTTGCTGCTGGGGATGTGCATCAGCGGCGGTGCCGCCGTGCGCTGGATCGCCGTCGAACGCAGCATGCGGGACAAGACACCGCTGCCGCTGCCGCTGATCGCACCCCTGCTGGCCATCGGCGGGGCCATAGCCGCCGCCGTCGTCATCGTCTTCGTTATCCTCGCCTGAGGCGCGATGGGCAGGAATACGACGGCGGCACCCCCGCCGAGGCACGAAGATCCGGGACTGCAGCCGGAACGGACCACGCTGGCCTGGGGCCGGACCATGATTGCGCTGGTGACGGCCAGTGCGATCTTCCTGCGCTGGGTCCAGCACCACGGACCGTTTGTACTGACGCTGTTCGCCGTTGCCATCGTGGCCGCCGCGGCGATCTACCTGACCCAGCGGCTGCGCTACCGCCGGGGCGTGCGCGGGATTGTGGCGGAGACCGTCCCCGCCGATACCGCGGCCGTGCTCTGGACGTCGCTCGCCGCCCTGGTCCTGGGCGGGCTGGGGATCTTCGTGGTGCTGACCCTCTAACCTCCCTCAACCACCGGGGTAGTCAGCGGAGCAGGATCGGGGCTGCGGCCTGGGCCATCTTCTCGTGCTCGTGGGCGATGCCGGGGACCACCATCAGGCGCCAGCCGAACCGGGCGGATCCGTCCTCGGCAGCTTTGCGGGCCTGCAGGTAGAAGTTCAGGCCGCGCTCCAGCCGGTTGGTGCCCTGCTCGTCCGTGCGGTCGTCGCGCTGCAGGGAGTCGTCGCCGGGGTCGATGTCGTCCGCCCCGACCAGGATCACCAGATCGCGGGCGAAGGCGTCGTCCATGTCGTCCAGCTCGGTGGGGGCGCCGTCCAGCCCGTAGGGGAAGTTCTCGTCCTCGTCCATGGTGGTGTACCAGCCGGCGTTGGCAGCCACAGCCGTGCGCACCCGGGCGTGGGGCATGAACTCGATGAACCGGTGGACGAACTGGCCGCCGGCCGAGTGGCCGAACATCGCGTAGTCGGTGGCCTGGCTGCCGGTAGTCTGCACAACGTGGTCGAAGAGGTCCTCGATGATGGTGAAGGCCCATTCTTCCTGCGGCCTCACGTCGTCGTCCTGGTCCACCATATTGCCCAGGTTGTAGGAGGTGCCGGGGAAATCGTCCTCGGCGAATTCCGGCACCAGAACCAGAGTATTGCGGCCCTCGGTGAGCGGGATCCAGTCCCCGCGGTACTCCTCACCGTTGCGGTTGGTCCCGGGCATCACAAACAACACATCCGCCGTGGCCAGGTCCTCCGGGGCGGAGTACCAGACCTTGACCGGATGCTGGGCGGTGGGGCCTTCGAAGACGAAGTCGCCCTCGGTGCCTTCGGTGATGGGCACCGCCGGTTCCGAAGGCGTAGGCGTCGTACGTTCCGGTGCGGGCGGCGACGTGGGCACCGGATCAGGGTCCGACGGCGTGCAGCTCACCAGAGCCACCGCGATCAGCAGGATGAACAGAACGGGCCTGACGGCCCAGTGCCGAAAGCGCACGGGAATCCTCAGCTTGTCGGGTGCAGGCGGTCAAAGGGCAGCCAGCCAATGTTCCCCTCCACGGTGATCGCGGGATTCACGCGGAGCATCACGTTCCGGGTCTGTTCCTCGCTGCAGGGTACGGGGACATAGTCCACGACCTCATTGTCTGTGACAATGCAGCGGAACGCCATCCGCGCTGGAGCATCCGCCATCAACTGCAGGCTTAGCAGCAGCCCCGTGCCCTCCTGGCCGAAGGTGTCGAACCGGCCGGGCGAACCCATGACGAAGTTGCCGAGGCTGTAGACGACCGGGACGTTGCCGATGAACTCCACCGGCTGGACGATGTGCGCACCCGAGCCGACCACGAGGTCGTAACCGGCATCCACCAGCATCCGGGCCCAGCGGCGCTGGTCCTCATTGATGGGAGTGTAGTTGTCGCCCCAATGGACATAGGCAACGACCCAGTCCGCACCGGCGGCCTTGGCCAGGTCGTAGCCGCGCTGGACGGTGGCGGGGCTGAAGGCAACAGTGCCGGGGTTGTCCTCGGCGGCGCGGGTGGCAGTGCCGAAATTCTCACCCAGGGCAACCACGCCCACCGTGCCCAGTTCCGAATGGACCAGGAGCGGACGCTCGGCTTCCGCCAGGTTGCTGCCGGCGCCGAAGGTCTGCAGGCCGGAGGCAGCCGCATAACGGATGGTGTCCTGCAATCCCGGCAGGCCCATGTCCATGGAATGATTGTTGCCCAGACCCAGCACATCCACTCCGGCCCCGCGCAGGGCGGCGGCGGCAGGAGGCTGGGCGTTGTAGGAGAATTCCTTGTTCGGGTTGAACGGCACGGTCTGGTCGCTGATCGGTGCCTCGGCGTTGGCGATCACCAGGTCACCGTCCAGCAGCGGTCCCACCTGCTGCAGCGTCGCGGCGTGGCCGTTCAGGTTGATGAATTCCTGGGCGCCGTCGGCCAGCATCGTGTCGCCGGCGAACTGCAGGCTCAGCTGGCCGGGCACCGCCGGGGTGACGTCGACGTTGATGGCCTGCACCTCCGGCTCGCGGTTGAACCAGTAACTGGCGGTCACCGTTCCGCCCAGCGCCAGCGCGGCGATGATGAAGAATGCGGTCAGGATGCGGTCGCGGATGCGGGGATTCATGGGGTGGCACCTCCGGGCTGGTCGGCGGAGCGCGCGTGCGCACCGGTCCCGTTCGGGGCACCGCGGTTGGTCGCCCAGGGCATGCTGCGCTGCTGCTCCAGCCACAGCCGGTCCCGGTATTCCTCACCGGTGAGCACCTCGCGCACCGAACCCTGTTCCAGCACCACGACCTGATCCGCCAGGGCGATCTCCGCGGTATCGTGCGTGGCCAGCAGGACGGTTCCGTTGTAGTGGGTGAGCATCTTCAGGAAGGCCTCCTTGCCCCTGGCATCCAGGCCGACGGTGGGCTTGTCCAGCAGCAGGATCGGCGGGTTGCCCAGCAGGGCTCGGCCCAGGGCGATGCGCTGGCGCTGGCTCAGCGACAGGTTCGCCCCTCCCTCCGTCACCCACGTTTCGGTGCCGCGCGGCAGCTCCGCCAGGACGTCCTCCAGGCCGCTGGACAGGATGATCCGGTCCAGCTCCTCCTCGGTGGCCTCGGGCATGCCGTAGGTCAGGTTCCGCCGCACGGTCCCGCGCATCAGCGGCAGGTCCGGGCTGACGACGCCGATCCAGCGCGCGGAGGAGCGGATGGTAGTGGCGGCCAGGACCTGCCCGTCAATGATGATCGAGCCGTGGTCCGGTTCCACGGTCCGGGCCAGAAGCCCCAGCAGGGTCGATTTGCCGGCACCACCCGGACCGGTCACGGCGACCAGCTGCCCTGGCTCCACATGAAGGCTGACGCCGCTGAGCGAACCGGTGACGCTGACCCCGCTGAAGTCGATGCCGCCTTTGCGCACGCGCAGCCGCGGCAGGCCGGGCGCATCCAGCTCCCGGCTGGAACTTTGCAGGTAGTCGGTGATCTTCTGGCTGGATACCTGCGCCCGGTGCCAATAGTCGTGGGCCAGGCCCAGCCGGCGGACGGGGGAGGACAGCTGCCGGGAGACGATGACGAATGCCACAACCGTCCCGATGGTCGCCGTGCCGCGCCACACCTCCAACAGTCCGCTGAACAGCACAGCGGCGACCAGCACCATGGTCAGTGCGGTCGCGACGCCGGTGAGGTACCCGCGCACACCCGCCAGCCGGACGAGGGCTCGGGTGAGGGTGTCATTCTGACGGGACAACCTGGAGCGCTCGCCGCCGGAGCGGCCAAAGACCTGCACTACGGCCAGCGCGTTCATCTGCTCGTCAATGTTGCTCATCACCAGCGAGCGTCGCCGGCGCATGGTCTTGGTCCGCACCCGCATGGTCCGCCCGGCGCCCAGCGAGAACGCCGCGCCGAGGAACAGCACGGCCAGGATCGTCAGCGTCATCCACAGATTGAGGAAGGCCATGACCGCCAGCGTGCCGGCCACAATGATCCCGGCCACGATCCCGCCGAGGATGCCCCGGCTGATCCACGTCCGCAGCATCGACAGGTCACCGAGGAAGCGCAGCAGCAGGCCGCCGCGGGCACGCCCCTGGAACTGCCGGCGGGACATGCCCTGCAAGTGGTCGTACATCCGCATCCGCAGATCCCGGACAACCCGGTAGCCGACCGCCTCGCAGAAGGTGAAGGACAGGCCGCGGAGGACGCCGTTGACGATCGCCAGGATGGCCATCAGCCCCGCCTGGTACAGCGCCGTCGTGCGGGCGAATTCCGCCGCCGCGCCGACGTCTGCCGGGATCAACGCATTGACCACGGACCGCAGCAGGAGCAGGAAGGTCACCAGGGTGGCCAGCTGGGCCAGCCCCAGCAGGAAGACGACGGCGACATCCCGCTTCCGCAGCCGGTACAGCTTGGGCGTCTGCCGTGTGTCCGGGGCGTCGTCGGAGGCGTTCATGGCCGCTGCTCCGCTGCGAGGGCGGCCCGGACCTGGTCCGAGCTCACGTACAGCTGCTGCGGCTGGGCCAGTTCCTCGTCCCCGGGGTCCCCGGCGCGGTGCCGGTGCGTGCCGTCGCCGGAGGCGGACGCCAGCGGAATCGCCGCCGGCGACGGGGCGTCGGCGGCGGCCGGCGGCTCCACCAGGCCCAGGCCCAGCAGCTGGGACGCCACCGCTCCGTCTGTAAGCTGTTCCTCGCCCAGGACGGCCAGTCCGGTGGCGGCTTCGGCCTCGCGCACCGCCAGCGGCGAGCGGTTGATCAGGCCGGAGACCGCCAGGACCTCGTGCCCCACCGCCCTGAGGTGGCTGACTCCGGCGTAGGCGCCCATCGAGTCCGGCGCGGCGAAGATCACCGCATCGATCAGCGAGCGGAAGGCGGCGGACTCCAGTAGGCGGGAGGTTTCACCCTGGAAGATGCCGTCGGCGACCTCGACCAGGTTCACCTGCGAGCCCGAGGCCGTCAGGTGGTTGACGAGTTCGCCGAGCTTGCGTTCCAGCACGTCCATCGGCTGCAGGTAGGTGGAGGCGAGTCCGACGTCGGTGAAGTCCAGCATGCGGTGGACGCCGGCGTCGATCATGCACCAGTAGTCGTTGCCCGAGCCGGTGCCGGTGACCTTGGTGGCGCCGACCCGCACGCCGGCCCGGCTCAGGCCCTCGACCATAAAGCGGATGGTGGTGGTCTTTCCGGAGTTCATGGAGGTCCCCAGCACGGCGATGGTCGGGGGCCGGGAGGCCGGGACGGGCACCGGTTCCAGCGCGAAGGCGCTCAGGTTCAGCGGAACCCCGTTCTCGTCGCCGATCAGGCCGATCGGCTCGATCTCCGTGGCGGGGCGGACCGCGCGGCTGCGGCTCAGGACGGAGGATGCGATGCCGCCGGAGGCCACCAGCTGGGCACGGTGCAGATTGCCGGGGACCTGGGATTCGAACTGGTCGGAGGCGTAGCGGTCACCGTAGGCGACGACGATCGGATCGCCCACCAGCAGCATGGCGCGGCGGCCGTTGGGCTGCTCGATGTGCTTGTGATGTCCCAGCTGCACGACCCTTGCCAGCACCAGGTCCCCGGACCGGGGGCGGATGGCGCCGGAGACGACGGTGCGCATGGCCTCGCGGGGAACCCGCCGCGTGGTGAAGGCAGCCTTGGCGCGGAGCCGGTAGGCATCGTCCAGAGGTGCAACTGAGATTCGCCGTCGTTCGGACATGGTGTGGCCTCCAGGGGCTGGAACCGGGGACGAACAGCCAGAGGGGACGGCACTGGGCGTGCTCCACTGGACGTGGTTCACTGCACTTGCAAAGGTAAGCAGGCGCGCCTAGGAGACTGCTGAACAAGGGGCGATTTGAAGGGCTGGTGAGGGCGAATTGACGCTCGAACCAGCCCTTCGGCGTTTCTGGGTATGAAGGAGCGGG